>JBDTRV010000345.1:0-3892 GCA_039931475.1 Burkholderiales bacterium
AGGAAATGCAGCGCTGGAAGACGCACCCCAACATCCGCTACTACCTCGAAGGCGATGAAGCGAGCGGCATCAAGCCGGCCAAACGGGTCGGCTACGGCGCGCGCTCGATCACCGCCGGCGGCCTCAATAGCCTGCCCAAGACCATCTTCCCCGGCGGTGCCCTCATCGGCTGCGCGGCCGGGTATCTGAACGTGAGCCGCATCAAGGGCAGCCACGCCGCCATCAAGACCGGCATGCTGGCCGCCGAGGCGGCCTATGAAGCGGTGAGCGCCGGGCGCGCGCACGATGAGCTTGCCGCCTACCCCGCCGCTTACGAAAACAGCTGGCTGGCGCAAGAGCTGAACCAGGCGCGCAACTTCAAGGCCTGGTTCAAAAAGGGCGTGTACATGGGCTCGTTCATGACCGGTGTCGAGCAGTGGCTGCTGCCACGCATCGGCATCAAGAGCCCGCCGTGGACGATTCACCGCACCCAGCCGGACTACGCGATGCTCAAACCGGCCGCCGAGTGCCAGCCGATCGTGTACCCCAAGCCCGACAACAAGCTGACCTTTGACCGCCTGACCTCGGTGTTCATCAGCAACACCAACCACGAGGAAAACCAGCCCGCGCACCTGACGCTCAAAGACGCCAGCGTGCCGGTCGCCATCAACCTGGCGACCTACGCCGGCCCCGAGAGCCGCTACTGCCCGGCCGGGGTGTACGAGTACGTGAAAAACCCGGACAACACCGACCGGCTGCAGATCAACGCGCAGAACTGCGTGCACTGCAAGACCTGCGACATCAAGGATCCGACGCAGAACATCGTCTGGGTCGCGCCCGAAGGAGGCGGCGGGCCGAACTACGTGAACATGTAGGGCGGGCGCCAACACGCGCTATCGGCAGGCACCCGCCGAACCGGCCTTCAGCTTACGGTTCGAGCCAAATCAAGGAGACTCTTAGCCATGAACATCGTCATTACTGGCGGCGCCGGATTTCTCGGCGTGCGCCTTGCGCGCACGCTACTCGAAAAGGGGCAGCTTGCACTTGCTGGCGCGGCTGTGGCACAGATCGACCAGATCACCCTGGTCGACCGCGCCGAACCGCCCGCGGATCTCGCGAAAAATCCGAAAGTCGAAGTGGTCGTCGGCGATCTGAACGAACTGCTCGATAAGTCGCGCGTGAAGGTCGTGCCCAAGGGTACCGACGTGCTCTTCCACCTGGCAGCAGCCGTCAGCGGCGAATGCGAGGCCGACTTCGATCTCGGCATGCGCAGTAACTTCGCCGCCACCCATGGCCTCCTCGAAGCGTGCCGCGCGCTCGGCTCGCAACCGACCTTCGTGTTCGCAAGCTCTCTCGCGGTGTTCGGCAATTCGCCCGAGCAGCCAACGCCGCCGCTCATCAGCGATGCGACCTTGCCGACCCCGCAGTCGAGCTACGGCATCCAGAAGTTCATTGGCGAGCAGATGGTGGCCGACTACGGCCGCAAGGGCTTCGTGCGCGGCCGCACGGTGCGCCTGATGACGGTGAGCGTTCGCCCGGGCCGGCCCAACGGTGCGGCGTCGAGTTTCCTCTCCGGCATGATCCGGGAGCCGCTCGCGGGAGTGCGTTCGCAAGTGCCGGTCTCGCCCGAAACGGAAGTCGCGCTTTCGTCACCCGGCCGCACCATCGCCGGGCTGATCCGTGCGGCCGAAACCGATGACAAGACCTGGGGTCCGCGCACGGCGGTCAATCTGCCGGCGATCAAGACCACCGTGCGCGAAATGGCCGACGCACTGGACAAGGTCGGCGGCAAGGAAGCCGCTTCCATGCTCGAGTGGAAGATCGACCCGCCAATCGCGAAGATCGTCGCCACCTGGCCCGGCAACGTCGAATCGCCGCGCGCAAACAAGCTCGGGTTGACGGCGGACGAAAATTTCGAGGCCATCGTGCGCGAGTACGTGCGCGAAAACCCCGATGCGGTCAAGCTGCAGGCGAAGCAATAATGACCCGCTGAGCGCCGACCTTTGCGTCTGGCCGCATTTCGCAATACCCCAAGGAGACCTCAATGAAACTTTCCCGACTCTTCGTCGGCTGCGCGCTTGCCCTCGGCTTCGTTGCCGGTGCCAGCGCGCAGACCGTCATGAGAATCAACATCTCGATCGCGCAGAACTCGCACCAGGGCGTTGCGATCGATACCTTTGCCAAGGAGGTCGAAAAGCGCACCAACGGCCGCTACAAGATCGAAACCTTCTACAGCGGCTCGCTCGGCGGCGAACGTGAATCGATGGAGTCGGTGCAACTGGGCACCCAGGCGCTGACCTTCACCTCGACCGGCCCGGTGCCGAACTTCGTGCCCGAGACCAAGATCCTCGACATTCCGTTCCTGTTCCGCGACAAGGCCCATGCGCGCGCCGTTCTCGACGGCCCGATCGGCGACGAACTGCTCAAGAAGTTCGAATCCAAAGGATTCAAGGCGCTGGCCTGGGGCGAGAACGGCATTCGGCACATGACCAACAGCAAGCGCGAAGTCAACGTGCCCGATGACCTCAAGGGCCTGAAGATGCGCACCATGGAAAACCCGGTGCACATCGCGGCCTACAAGGGCCTGGGCATCGTCACCACGCCGATGGCGTTCCCCGAAGTGTTCACCGCACTGCAGCAGGGCACGGTTGACGGCCAGGAAAATCCGCTGTCGGTCATCATGGCCGCCAAGTTCGACCAGGTGCAGAAGTACCTCACCCTGACCGGCCACGTCTATTCACCGGGCATCTTCCTGATGAACAAGGCCGAGTTCGACAAGCTTAAGCCCGAGGACAAAACGGCATTCCTCGAAGCGGCCAAGGCTGGCGTCAAGGCCAACCGCGCCCGGGTCGACGAAGACGATGCGAAAGGCGTTGCCGAGTTGCGCGCGCGCGGCATGACGGTGAACGAGAACCCCGACAAGACCAAGTTCGTCGAGAAACTCGAGCCGGTGTATGCGCAGTTCGAAAAGCAGTTCGGCAAGGAAGCGATCGACAAGATTCGCAACTACAAGTAGGCCGCGGTGCGGCTCCATGCGCCGCTCGCCGTCACGCGCCCGTCGTCCCACAGGACCGCGGGCGCTTTCATTTCATCGCGTGAAGGCCTCTCTGCCATGAAGACCATCTTTTTGAGAATCGAGCGGGTCACCACCGGCCTGGCGATGATCGGCGCCTGCCTGATGATGGCGATTGCCGCGGGCTTGGGCATGTATCAGATCATCACGCGCTTCGTGCTCGAAACGCCCGCCGAGTGGACGGAAATCCTGATCCGCGTCACCCTGATCTGGATGGTGTTTCTCGGCATCGCGGCCGCGTTCCGCCAGGGCGCGATGGTCAACGTCGACGTGTTGTACCGCTGGAGCAAACCCAAGGTGCGCCGCATTCTCGACTGGGTCACCTGCATCGCCGCGCTGACCTTGATCGGCATCATCATCTGGTGGGGCTGGGACTACGCGGTGCGCGGCAAGGTGCAGACCATGGCCGGGCTGGAAAGCATTTCGATGTTCTGGGCCTATCTGGCGCTTCCGGTGGGCGGCGTGTTCGCGGCCATCGGCATTATCGGAAACCTGATCGATCCGCAGCACACCGAACTGGAGGCCGCGCAATGACCGCCGCGATGCTCACCACGATGGTGTTGTGCTTCGCACTCACCGTCTCGGTCGCGGTCTCCATCGGCCTGGCATCCGTGCTCGGCATCCAGGTCACCGGCGCGCACATGCTGATCTCGGTCAAGGAGATCTTCAACTCGATCAACAAGTTTCCGCTGGCCGCGATTCCGTTCTTCATTCTGGCCGGCAACATCATGGAGACCGGCGGCATATCGCGCCGGCTCGTCGAATTCGGCAAGGCGGTGGTCGGCGGCGTGCAGGGCGGCCTGCCGATGACCTGCGTGCTGACCTGCATGATCTTCGCGG
>JBDTRV010000346.1:0-3889 GCA_039931475.1 Burkholderiales bacterium
CGCCGAGCCGCCCGTTCACGCGCTGGATGCTCGCGTTGGGCACCACCGGCATCGGCTCGCGGGCGGCCAGCGCCACTGTGACCTCGGCCAGTTCGCCGATCGGCGGCAGCGGTTGCGGCAGGTCGTCGAAAGCGATCTTGCCCAGGATTTCTTGGGTCACCGCATCGGCGTGCGGCTCGATGCGCGCCACTTTGCCGGACAGCGGCGCGGCATCGCCGCGCGAACGCAGCACGATCTGCGCGGGCAGCCCGCCTTGCAGACCCGCTGCCCGCTGCTGATCGAAGCGCACGTTGATCCAGACGCTGGCGGGTTCGATCACCTCGACCACGGCCTGCCCCGCGATCACGGTCGTTCCAGCGTCGGCGTCGCGCCGGCTCACCAAGCCGTCCACCGGCGACACCAGATTCAGATTCGCGCGCTGGCGCACCAGTGCGGCCCGATCGGCGCCGGAGCGCGCCAGCTCCTGCTGCGCTGCGGCCAGGTTGGCGCGCGCGGTCGACAGGCTGGCCTGCGCGACCTGATATTCGTTGCGCTTGGCTTCCGCGGCCTCGTCGCTGACGGCGCGCGCGGCTAGAAGCTTGTCGTAGCGGCTGGCCTGGGTTTGGGCGAACGCGCGCCGCACGGTTAGCTCCTGAATCTGCGCCTGGACCGCCGCGACCCCGGCGTCGGCCCGCTTGATGGCGGCGCCCTGGGCGCTGATCTTGTCGCCCAGATCGACCGGATCCATCTCGGCCAGCAACTGCCCAGCTTTGACGTGCTCGCCCGGCTGCACCGCGACCTGCCTGAGCCGACCGGCAAAAGTCGGTCCAATCTTGTGCGTGTAGCGCGCCTCCACCGTGCCGATGCCGAACAGCGCCGGCGCGATCGCTTCGCTCGCGACCGTGGTAACCGTCACCGGCACCGGCGCGAGCGGCCCCGCGCGCAGCGCCACGTAGCCGAACAAAAGGACCAGCGGCACCAACACCGCGATCAGTGCGAGGGTGCGCCGCTGGGTCGGAAAGAATTTCTTCATTTGTTGCTCCTCAGGCCGCGCTCGTAAATTGCGTAAACGCCCGGCGCGTCGGTGCGAATACGCTGGATCTCGCCGGTGAGCATTGAATGCATCACCAGGCCCTGGATGGTTCCGACAAAGAGCGTGGCCGCGGCCTGGGTCTCTACTTCCGCGGCGATCTCGCCGGCGGCCTTGCCCGCATCGATCCGATCGCGGATGCGCGCGCCATAGCGCTGGATCAACGCCTGCGCGACCGCTTTGGCCGGCGTGGCTCCGTGCTGCTGCAGCTCGCCGAACAACATGCGCGGAACGCCCGGGTGCTCGGCGACGAAGTCCACATGACACAGGAACATTGCGCGCAACGCGGCCAGCGGCGACGTTGCGCCTTCCGCGGCGCGGTCGATGCGCGCCATCAAGCGGTCGGCCACCCATTCCATGACGGCCTGCCAGATTGCATCCTTGCTCGGAAAGTGGCGAAACAGCGCGCCTTGCGTAAGGTTCATCTGCTTGGCGATTGCCGCCGTCGTGATCGCGCCGGGGTTCTGGGATGCCGCAAGAGCTATCACGGCCTCGACGGTCACGGCGCGCCGCTCGTCGGCAGGCAGGTATTTGGAGGTGTCGTCCATGGTCGGTCTAAAAAAGCTAGTAATTGATTACTATCTTAACCAGCACAGCCGCATTTGACAAGGGAAAGGCACAGAGCATCGGCGCGAGCGCCGCGCCGCGCTGCGGTAACGGCCAACGCGGGCTTGCGCTGTACGAGATCCCGCTGGCGCCGCCCGCGCAAGCTCGCAAGCACGGCCCGTTCGAGAAACGGACGCAACACGTGGCGACTGATCGCCCAGGCAGTGGGACGGTCCGTCGCACACGCAGTCAGGTGTCAGGATGGCGCCACAACCAGATTGCAATCGCCAGCATCAGCGCCGGAAGCGCGACCTTGACCCAGGGCGCCACCGGGCTGAACGCAAGCACAACGGCGCTGGCGGCCATCATGGAAGTGGCCATCCATTTCGCGCGGCGAGGCACCGCGCGACGGTCCCTCCAATGCCGGATCGCGGGGCCGTGGCGCGGATGTTCGAGCAACCAGCGCTCGAGTTGTGGCCACCCTTTGCCGCCGGCCCAGGCGGCCACGATCAGGAACGGCACCGTGGGCAATACCGGCAGCAGGGCGCCCACCACCGCGAGCGCGATGCAGGCGACGGCGAGCGATCGCCAGAGCGCGATTTTCAACCGGCCCTTCATGCCGTCGCGGGTCGGCCGGGATTCTGGTCTTGGAGCGACGCCAGTCATGACAAGACTCTTGGTTGATGCCCCGAAACAGGACAAGCGCCGGCCAGCATGACACGGATCGTGGCGTGGCACGGCCCGACTGGAAGTTCGACGCCGCGATCGCCGGGTTTCAGCCGCATGAAAGGAAGGGCGACCACAATGGCCTGGAACGGACCGGGAGAGAAGCAATATGACCGACGGTTTCAGGGCGCGCTGCGTGATGGTGCTGGGCACCAGCAGCGGCGCCGGCAAGAGCTGGCTCGCGACCGCGCTGTGCCGCTGGTATGCGCGGCAGGGCCTCAAGGTGGCGCCGTTCAAGGCGCAGAACATGAGCAATAACGCGCGAGTGGTCGATGGTGGCGAGATCGGCTCGGCGCAGTATTTCCAGGCGCTGGCCGCACGCGCGCTGCCGGACGTGCGCATGAATCCGGTGCTGCTCAAGCCCGAGCGCGACGACCACAGTCAGGTGGTGGTGATGGGACGAGTTGCCGAGCGGATGTCGGCAATGCCCTGGCGCCAACGCGGCGCGGCGCTCTGGCCGGTGGCGGGCGAGGCGCTCGATCAGTTGCGCGAGGACCACGACGTGGTCGTGATCGAAGGGGCCGGGTCGCCGGCCGAGATCAATCTGAAGGACAGCGACTACGCGAACATGCGAGTCGCACTTCGAGCAAAGGCCCGCGCGCTGCTCGTCTCCGACATCGACCGCGGCGGCGCGTTCGCGCACCTGTACGGCACCTGGTCGCTGCTCGAGCCGGCCGAGCGCGCGCTGCTCGCCGGTTTCGTGCTCAACAAATTTCGCGGCGACCCAAAGCTGCTCCCGCCCGGGCCGCGGATGCTCGAGGAGCTGACCGGCGTGCCGACGGTGGCGATCGTGCCGATGCTGTGGGGCCACGGGTTGCCCGAAGAGGATGGGGCGTTCGAGCGGCGCGAAACCAACGCCAAGGGCGCGCGCGGCCCGCTTGACCCGCGCATGACGATCGCGATCGTTGCCTACCCGCGCATCGGCTGCCTGGACGAATTCCAGCCGCTGGCCAACCTGCCAGACGTGCGGCTGGTCTGGGCTCGCCGGCCGTCCGACCTGGCGGATCTCGCGGAAGGCGACTGGATCGTGCTGCCGGGCTCAAATGAAACCGCGGGCGATCTGGCGTGGCTGCGCGCGCGCGGGCTGGACAACGCGGTCTGCGCCCATGCGGCGGCGGGCCGGCCGGTGCTGGGCATCTGCGGCGGACTGCAGATGCTGGGGGAAGCCCTGATCGACACGGAGCAGGTGGAGGGCAACGCGGCCGGGCTCGGATTGCTGCCGCTGGTCACCCGCTTTCCGCCGACCAAGATCGTGACCCGAACCAACGCGACGTTCGGCGAACTGACCGGCGCATTCGGCAAATTGTCGCGGGTGCGGATCGACGGCTACGAAATTCACCAGGGCCGCACCGCCGAGCGCATCGCCCAGCACCCCGCGATGGCGGCGCAGGGCAATCTGGCGCGGCCAGTGTTGCCGGATGGTCTTGGCTGGCAGAACGGCGCGGGCAATGTGCTGGGCATCTATCTGCACGGACTGTTCGAGGATTCGCGCGCGCTGCGCGCGTTGTTCGGCGCCGACGCGCCGACCTTGGATACGGTGTTCGACGA
>JBDTRV010000347.1:0-3889 GCA_039931475.1 Burkholderiales bacterium
TCCTTCATCACCACCGGCAGGCCGCCGGCGTAGCAGAAGTCTTCCATCAGGTGCTTGCCGGACGGTTGCAGATCGAGCAGGCACGGCAGGTCGCCGCCGATCTTGTCGAAGTCGTCGATCGACAGCGGAACACCCAGGCGCCCGGCGATCGCGATCAGGTGCACCACAGCATTGGTCGATCCGCCGATCGCGGCCAGCGTGCGGATCGCGTTTTCGAACGCTTCGCGCGTCAAGATGCTGGAAATCGTCTGGTCCTCGTGCACCATGTCCACGATGCGCCGCCCGGCGTTCCGCGCGATCACGTTGCGCCGGCCATCCACGGCCGGATAAGCCGCATTGCCGGGCAGGCCCAGGCCCAGCGCCTCGACCATGCTGGCCATCGTGCTGGCGGTGCCCATCGTCATGCAGTGGCCGTGGCTGCGGTGCATGCAGCTTTCCGCGTCGAAAAAATCCTGCAGCTTCAAGGTGCCGGCGCGCACCTGCTCGCTCATGCTCCACACGCCGGTGCCAGAGCCCAGCTCCTGCCCGCGCCACTTGCCATTGAGCATCGGGCCGCCGGAGACGCCGATGGTCGGCAGGTCGACGCTAGAAGCGCCCATCACGAGGGAAGGCGTGGTCTTGTCGCAGCCCATCAGCAGCACCACGCCGTCGATCGGGTTGCCTCGGATGCTCTCTTCCACGTCCATGCTCGCGAGGTTGCGATACAGCATCGCGGTGGGGCGCAGCAGGGTCTCGCCGAGCGACATCACCGGGAATTCGAGCGGGAAGCCACCCGCTTCGTAGACGCCGATCTTGACTTGCTCGGCCAGCGTCCGAAAGTGCGAGTTGCAGGGCGTGAGTTCGCTGAAGGTGTTGCAGATGCCGATCACCGGGCGCCCGTCGAACTGATCGTGCGGCACGCCCTTGCCCTTGACCCAGCTTCGATACGCGAAGCCGTCGCGATCCTGCTTGCCGAACCATTGCTGGCTGCGCAGTTCTTCAGGCTTTTTCCTTGGCTTGTCTCTCATGTTCTGCTCGCTTTCCCGGTTTTGCGGCTGCCGAAGTTGGGCCTATTATGGTTTGCTCCCCAACCCGCCACGCGCTTTTTGTGAAAGACGTAAACCGTGTCATCCAAACCCAATGTCCTGGCCGTCGCCAAACTTTCCCCGTTGATGCAGCCGCAGATGGAGGCGGCGTTCACCGTGCACCACCGCCTGCACGAAACCGATCCGGCCGCGCTAAAAAAAATTGCGCCGGAGATCCGCGCGATCGCCGGCGGCGGTGAATCGAAGGTCAGTGCCGAGCTAATCGCCCAGTTGCCTGCGCTCGAGATCATCTCGATCATGGGCGTCGGCTACGACGGGGTCGACGTGGCCGCCGCAAAGGCGCGCAACATCCCGGTGACCCATACGCCCGATGTTCTCAACGACGACGTGGCGGACCTTGCCATTGGCCTCATGCTCAGCGCGGCACGGCAGTTGCCCGCAGCCGATCGCTATGTGCGCGCCGGCGAGTGGAAAGCCAAGGGGCCGATGCCGCTGGCGCGCAAGATGTCCGGCGCAAAACTGGGCATCGTCGGCATGGGGCGCATCGGGCAGGCGATCGCGCAGCGCGCGTTGGGCTTCAACATGCAGGTGTCCTATACCGCGCGCAACAAGCGCGACGTGCCGTATCGCTACGTCGGGTCGGCGAAGGAGCTCGCGTCCGAGGTCGATTTTTTGGTCGTGATCACGCCCGGCGGCGCGGCGACCAAACACCTTATCAATGCCGAGGTGCTGGCGGCGCTCGGCAAGAAGGGCATCCTCGTCAACGTCGCGCGCGGCTCGGTGGTGGATGAGGCGGCGCTGGTGGAGGCGCTGAAAAACGGCACGATCGGCGGCGCGGGGCTGGACGTGTTTGCCAACGAACCGAACGTGCCGCAAGAAATCCTGTCATTGCCGCACGTCGTCGTGTCGCCGCACATTGGCAGCGGCACCGGGCAGACGCGGCAAGCGATGGCCGATCTGGCCTACGGCAATCTGAAGGCGCACTTTGACGGCAAGCCGCTGCTGTCGCCGGTGCCTGAATGCCGATGACTGGCATGGAAGGCAATTCAGTCGAAGTGTTCGATCCGCGCTTTGCCTCGGTGGCCGAGGGCGCGGGACCGCTGGAATGCCTTTGCACCGGCGCGGTCTGGAGCGAAGGCCCGGTCTGGATGCACGAGGACGACTCGGTGCTGTGGAGCGACATCCCGAACAACCGGATGCTGCGCTGGCATGAGGATGGTGGGATGACGGTTTGGCGCGACAACGCTGAATTCACCAACGGCCACACGCGCGAAGCCGACGGATCGCTGCTGCATTGCTCGCATGGTCAGCGCGCGATCTTGCGGACCCGGTTCACAGGCGGTGCTCTGGATCAGGGCGTGGATGAAATTGTGGTCGATCGGTTCGAGGGCAAACGTCTCAACTCCCCGAACGACGTCGTCGTCAAGAGCGACGGCAGCATCTGGTTCACCGACCCGCCGTATGGCATCGCGTCCGACCGGGAAGGCCACAAGGCCGACAGCGAAATCGGCGACTGCCTGGTGTTTCGCTTCGATCCGAAGACGAACGAACTGGAAGCCTTGAGCGACTGGGTCGAGGAGCCGAACGGCCTCGCGTTCTCGCCCGACGAATCGTTGCTGTATGTGTCGGATACCTCGGCCGCGATGCGCACCGACGGCGGCGGCAACCACCAGATCGCCGTGTTCGACGTGGTGGGAGGAAAGGCGCTTGCGAACCCGCGCGTATTCGCGGTCGTCGTGCCGGGCCTGCCCGATGGTTTTCGCATCGACCGGCACGGCTTTGTCTACACCAGCAGCGAGGACAGCGTGCAGGTGTATGCGCCGGATGGCACGCGCATCGGCCGTATCGCCGTGCCGGAGAAGGTCGGCAACCTGACCTTCGGCGGGCTGGCGCGCGACCAGTTGTTCATCGTGGCCAGCACTTCGCTGTACCGCATTCGCCTGAACACCCAGGGCTTGCAGGCGCCGTGATCGATTGGCTGATGACGCCGCTGTCCGGCATCCCGCAGCACGAGATCGCGCCGTGGGCGTTCTGGCATGCCCGCGCGATGGTGCTGGCCTGGGGCATCCTGATGCCGACCGGTGCGCTGGTCGCGCGTTACTACAAGGTCACTCCCCGGCAGGATTGGCCGCGCGAGCTGGACAACCCTGCCTGGTGGCACGCGCATCGCCTGTTGCAGTACAGCGGCATTGTGATCATGTTGATCGGCCTTGCGCTGGCCTGGGACCGGGGCGGCGGAACCGGCGCGGCGGCACCGTTGCATCGCTGGCTGGGCGGCGCGGTGATTGCCGCGGGCTGCCTGCAGGTAATCGGCGCGTGGCTGCGCGGCACCAAGGGCGGGCCGACCGAACCCGAATTGCGCGGCGACCACTACGACATGACGCCGCGCCGCAACGCATTCGAGCGGGCGCACAAGAGCATCGGCTGGTTGGCGGTTTTCACTGCCATTGTTGTGATCGCGCTGGGCCTGCAGGTGGCCGATGCACCCCGCTGGATGGCGCTGGTGCTGGTGCTTTGGTGGTCCGGGCTCGGGCTCTGGGCCGCGGCACTGCAAAGACAGGGCCGCTGCTTCGACACCTACGCGGCGCACTGGGGGACCGACACGGTGCACCCGGGCAATCGGGTCGAGCCGATTGGCTGGGGGGTGCGGTGCCCTTCGCCCAACGCTGAAACCATAGGGAAACACCGTACATAAAAGCAAACACAAGGCGTTTGGATCGGCATAGGATGGCACCGAAGACGTGGCGGGGTTGCCGCGTTTGATTCCAGGAGACGAGAAAACATGCACTTCAAGAAATCACTTATCGCCGCGGGCCTGGCTTGCGCCGGCATCGTGGCAGGCGGCCCGGCGCTGGCGCAGGAAA
>JBDTRV010000348.1:0-3878 GCA_039931475.1 Burkholderiales bacterium
TGGCGCTTGAACTTGTTGAGCTGCTCGAGCAGCAGGTCGCGCTCGGTGCGCACCACGCGCAGTTCGCCTACCAGTGAATCGTTGCGTTGCGCGGCTTCCTCACTGCGCCGAGTGGCTTCGGACAGCGCCTGTTTCAGGGCTGTGAATTCTTCGGCGGTGGGCATTGGATGCATCGCTTACTTTGATCTATATGAGGCGCCGATGTTCTTCAAATATCGCATTTTTCATGCAAATATTTCGACATCGTCAGCACTTCGCACCGACCTCGGAACGATCGTCGCTTGGATGATCAGGCGACGCGTTCGTAGACGCGCTGCGGGTGCCTTTGCGTGACCGTCAGATCGATGCCATCGAGCAGCCAGTGCAACTGCTCGACCGTCAAGGTTGGCACCCTCGCCTCATCAGGCCAGATGAATCGATCTTGCTCAAGCCGCTTGAGCAGCAGCCAAAAACCGTTGCGCTCCCACGCGAGAATCTTGACGCGATTGCGCCGACGATTGCTGAACACGTACACGGCCGCAGCAAACGGATTGCGCCCGAGTGCCTGCTCCACCAACACCGCCAGGCCGTTGATGCCCATGCGGAAGTCGATCGCCGGGCGATGCAGGTAGACCGTCAACCCTTCATCGAGGCGGAACACCGCAGACCTCCCAGCGTCTCGAGCAGTTGACCGGCTTGGCGCAAGTCGCAGTCGCGCACTTCGATGGTCACCCCGTTGGGCAGGCAGACTTGCAGACTCATCGTCGGCGTCGGCGACGATAGCTGTCGCTTCGGCGTCGAGACCGTCGGCGACACGGTCTGAATCGTGACCGGCACGAACGAGGATTGCAGATCATCAAGCCGCTGCTTTGGCGGCGCAGCGATCGCGCGCTGCTGTCGCTGGCGATGTTCGCGAATCCAGCGGCTCAGCTGGTTGGCATTCACCCCGCACTCGCGTGCGATGCGCGACACCGACGTCCCGGGCTTGGCGCACACGGCCACCAAATCAGCCTTGGCCTGCTCGTCGTACACGCATCGCCCGTCCCGCTTGCGCTCAACCACCAGCCGGCGCCGCAGCTCTTCCAGTTCTTCTGACATCACGCGTTCCCACTTTGGTTTACATGGGAACGTAGCGTCTCAGTTGGTGCCGCCGGACGCAAGGACGTGGTTTATTGAGCGCTTACGAAGTTCTTGCCGCGCTTTACGGTATAAGTGATCTTCATTGTGCTTTGATTCTGTCGTTGGTCTAGCCGTTGTGGCAAAGGTTGAAGGAACCGTGGCTGCGTTCAGCGGGCATACGTTGACACCGTCCTGAGCTGCGCGTTCAGCGTCTGGAAAGCTGTCTCTGGCAGGATGCGGCCAGGCAGCGGTGGTGGATTCTCAAAGAAGGCGTCTGTGACCTCCAGCAGCATCGACATGCATTCCAGGTCGAGCCAGAGGTCGCACGGATGGGTTCCGGTGGCAAGTTGGCTTCGGATCCGCTCGACCAGCTTGTTGCTGGTGCGCCAGACGGTCGCGCCGAGTCGTTTAAACCAGGTTCTGCGCAACCGCTGCGTAGTGGTCTCCAGCCGGCTGCGGGCACACGCCACATGCAGACCGGCCATCTTGCAGTGAGGCGTCACCCAGACGCCCGGGGCCATTGCGACCGGCGGGAACTCACGGAACTTCGACGACTTGGCAATGCTGGCAGGGGCTGCCACCAGCGACGCCAAGCGCAGGACCTCAAGAATCAGCAACCCGCCAGGGGAGGGCTGCTCAAGTGCAGCACGACCGCCCAGAAACGCCAACGCGGCCCCGCCGGCGAGGAGTTCGTCGAAGTCGGCTGCGCCCTTGATCGCATTGACGCGGGTCGACATGAAGCAGATGTTGCCAGGCACGTAGCCGAGGCCGTTGTGCAGCCGGTCGACGGACCAGTCGGTGTCGGCCAACATGCCTTGGGTAAGCGGCACGCCCGACACAGGGCACACTGTGACCGTAATCGCGCGCAAGTAGTCCATCGTGATCGCGGAGCTGAACGGCAGCCGCCTGGCGTATGCGTTCACACGCAGGCGGAGCAGCTTGCGAAGGTAGACATTTGCATGCTTTGGCGCCCGCTTGCGTCCGTGGGCATGGCCCTTCGCCATCTCGTCAGAGGGCCACTGCGCCGAGGGCTCCATGCGACACAGGCCGAGATCTTCGCCGAGCTGAAAAGCGTAGCGTTCCGACAGCGAGTCTTCTCGATCGGCTTCGGCGTCCGCGCGGTCCAACGTCGGGAAGCCGTCGGGCTGGTCGTTCCAGTACCGCAGCGGGTTGTAGAGGTGGTATCGCATATCCGCTGGCCCTTCAAATGCTAGCGTTCGAGACGCCCCGCTTGTTCCAGAGCCTTCCCGTGGCGCCGACGGCAGCCAGAATGGCCGACTCGGTGCGACGGCAGAGATGCTCGTCGGAAGCGGGCAAGTGGTCCATCGCCCCGTGTCTGGTGAGTAAATCGGCGACATCGTCCCGGAACAGCGCACTCACCGTGAACGGTGGAGCCTCTGCGGCGACGCCTCGCTCAATGGCACCCCAAGCGGTGCTGTGGAACAGCGCCTTGCGGCCGAGCGGTGCACGGGTCTTCACCTCGTGCATGGGCGACATACGCCAGCGATCCTTCAACCGGTGGCTCGATTCGCCGACGAGGCGTAGCTGCTGCTGGCTGTCAGTCACGAAGTAGATGACCTCACCGGCGCGTTGCCAGGTCTTGACGTCCAACTCGCTGAACACTGCCTCATACTGCCACGGCCCAAAGCGCGGGCCACTTTGCACGTTGCGGCACCAGGTCACCGGCTTGGTCCCCTCGACGCGCAAGAATGGGGTGGCAGCGGCGATCAGGGCTTGGATGGTCTGCAGGTTCATGTCCGGGCTCTCCTTATTGACGTGCCGCAGCGGCGTGCTGCGGTGAAGACGGACTGTGAAAGCTGAGTTTAGGCCGGGGTGCTCGATCAAATCGCAACAATCAGGGCCGCAAGACTTTCATCCGAGAAGCAATGTGTTCCTGTGAATGCCAGATGCGCGCAAGGAATGTTGCGACGGACTCAAGGTCCGCGTCTTTCGCCCGCGGGCTTTCTAGGAAATGAACGGCAGCCCGGTCAAGGATCGCTGTCAGTGTGGACTCCGAAGGATGACTTCCGTACTTGCTTCCAAGGGCGTCTCGCAAGTATGTGCGCAGCGCCTTGCGAGTGCTGTACCAGTCGTCCTTGACGATGGCGGCTCGGACAAGATGGAGTTCTTCGTCCTCAGTCAGCACTGCCTTGCGCCTGCCGCCGTGACGGCCTGGCGGCGACGCACCTCGGATCATGCTGTTTCGTATCCGCGAGACCCAGTGGCGGGAACGCCCGAGCACGGCGGCCGTGTCGTCAAGGCTGTGTCCCAGCAAGGGCATTAAGACCGCCTGGGCAGCGCGCAGCTCTTCCGCGGTTCGAGGGTTCGAGCCGAGCGCATCAGCTGCTGCGCTTGTTTCAGGCTTTCTTGGTCGCCTGTGGGATGCCTCGCCATGCGGATGAAGTGATCATGTTTGACATGAGTTATTGTCGCTTGCGTTTGCGAACCCCCAATATTTTGGGTGCACCAAATCCGCAGCGCTTCGTTCGGCTCATCGGCCGGCGCTGCTTAGTGAGATACCGAGCGCGCCGGACTCCGTTGCCGCGATTGTCAGGAATGGGGCTTTCCCTGTGTATCTCTACCTACCGCCGCCCCCTTCCATCGTCGAGTGTGCAGTCGGTTCAGGCCGTAACCTGATAAGACGAGATGCCAGGAAGCTGCCCGTCGTCGCTGTCAGCTCCTGGCCGACAAGGTGAGTACATGTCCGCACCGGGAAGCTGACTTACAGCGGTGGCCCCGTCGGCGAGCTGTGGCGAGTACATGGACATCGCAGAAGCGCA
>JBDTRV010000349.1:0-3877 GCA_039931475.1 Burkholderiales bacterium
CGCTTCAGCCAGAGCCGCGCGGTCGCGCTCGACATGGAAAGCGCGACCATCGCGGCCAACGGCTTTCGCTTTCGGGTGCCGTATGGCACGTTGCTGTGCGTGTCCGACAAGCCGCTGCACGGCGAAATCAAGCTGCCCGGCATGGCCAATCACTTCTACCGCGAGCGCGTCGATCAGCACTTGCGCATCGGCATTCATGCGCTAGAGACGCTGCGCGAGCAGGGCATTCGCCAATTGCACAGCCGCAAGCTCAGGAGCTTTGCGGAAGTGGCATTTCAGTAGAACGGAAAGTCATGGTTGCCGGAATTCATATGGCCGGCGGAAGCCCGCGGCTTCATCTGACACCGCCTGCCCGGCACTGCGGATAGTTCCCTATATAGCCTGCTGCCGGATCGGTGATTGGCGCCAAGACCAGGACCACAGGCGGATCATGACGGCGTCCGAGCTGCGATGCGTCGAAGCACAGACCTTCGAATGCTTCTATTTTTGTAGCGTTAAATGGCCAGTGCACTGGCGGATTTCGGCGATTCGGCGCTGAAAATGGCGTTCTGATGCCAATGGGCCCGCCTTGACACGGGCTTTGGCCGGTTTATAAGATGTATGTTCGATGCACCTTATAAGCGAGCCCACCATGCCGACGCCCGACCTCTGCACCGAAGACGAGATCACGATCTTGGTCCACCAGTTCTACGACCGGATCCGGGTCGATCCGCTGCTCGGACCGATCTTTGCCGAGCGCATCACTGACTGGGACTTTCATCTGTCGAAGATGGTCGACTTCTGGTCGTCGGCGCTGCGCGGCACCGCGCGTTTTCGCGGCACGCCGATGCCCAAGCACGTCGCGATTCCCGGGTTGACGGTGCAACTGTTCAAGCGCTGGTTGCGGCTGTTCAACGAAACGACCGCGACGCTCGACAACGTCGCGATGCAGTGGCGCGCCGACGAACTGGCCGAGCGCATCGCTGAGAGCCTCTGGTATGGCTACGAACTCTCGCACCGGCCCGCGCATCTGCCCGAGCACGTCGGGCATGAGGAGGTGGCGCGGCCATGAGTGCCGCGCCGGGCCGCCCCAAGCAAGCTCGCGCCCCCTCGGGGGGCAGCGAAATACACGAAGTGACGAGCGTGGGGGCCACATCGAGCGCCGCGCCGGACTGCCCCAAGCATGCTCGCGCCCCCCTGGGGTGCACCGAAGGACACACCGCGCCGAGCGTGGGGGCGATATGAGTGAATTACTGGGCATCGAGGAACCGCGCGAGCGGCAGCGCGCCGGCGCGCCGGATTGGCGCGCGTTTCTGGAGCTGGGTTTCCGGCCGCTGTACCTGGCCGGGACGGCTTGGGCGCTGCTGTCGATCGGCTTGTGGATCTTCGCGCCGCAGTGGATAGGCGGCACGCTCGGTGGGCTCGCGTGGCATGCGCACGAGGCGCTTTGGGGATTCGTCGCGACGATCGCGGTCGGATTCCTGTTGACGGCCGGCGCCAACTGGACCGGCATCAACCCGCTTTCGGGCACGCCGCTGGCGCTCCTTTGTGCGCTCTGGCTGGTGGCGCGCATCGGCTATCTGGTGCCGCAGCCAGCCGCATTCTGGATCGCGGCGGTGAGCGAGTCGCTGTTTTTCCTGATCGCGGCAGTCGCTTTGCTGCGCGCGGTGCACAAAGGCAAAAACCAGCGCAACTACGGTGTGCCGTGGTTGCTGATGGCGCTTGGCGTGGCCAACGGTCTTTATCTGGACGCGGCGCGCGGCGGTGACTTCACGCTCCTGATGCAGCGCTTCGACCTCGGTTTGCTGTGCATGGCGCTGATCGCACTGCTGGTGGCACGGCGCGTCATCCCTTTCTTCGCGATGCGCGCGGTGCCAGGTCTGCAGGTTCCCATGCACACGAGAAGCGGCCAGGTGCAACTTATGGCCGGCGTCGCGGCAATCGGTTGTGCCTTGTTCGCGGCGCCGGAACTGTCGGCGGTCGCGCTGGCGATCGCGGGCGCCCTCGCCTGGGGCCAAGTGCTGGCGTGGAAGCCACTCGCCGTGCGGCGTAACCCGCTGCTGTGGATTTTGTATGCCGGCTATGCCGCGCTCGGCGGCGGACTGTTCGCCGCGGCGGCGCACATGGTCGGCTGGATCGCGAATCCCGCGTTGCACGTGCACCTGATCGCGGTGGGCGGCTTTGGCCTCTTGATCATCGGCATGGTCACGCGCACCGCGCTTGGGCATTTGGGGCTGCCCCTCGCGCTCGACGGGTCGATGCGCGCGAGCTACTGGCTGATGATTGCCGCGGCGCTGCTGCGGCTGGCGGCGATTGCCCCGTCGCTGGCCGCGCCGCTGTTGCTGCAGCTCTCGGCCACTTGCTGGGTGGCCGCGTTCGCGCTGTACCTCTGGCGCTTCGGGCCGCTTCTGATCCGCCCGAGGATCAAGGAGCCGGCGCCGATGCCGACGGTCAAGCCCTCGATCAAGATCGCGCCGCGTTGACCGGGCGTGCCGCTTGCGCCCTGGGCCGGGCGATGGCGCCCGCCGCATCCGGCCGATTGAGAAGGAGTTGCTTGCCATGACCCACACCGTCACCGAATCATGCATCCGCTGCAAGTACACCGACTGCGTCGACGTGTGTCCGGTCGACGCGTTTCGCGAAGGCGTCAACATGCTGGTGATCGACCCTGACGACTGCATCGACTGCGCGGTGTGTATCCCCGAATGCCCGGTCGACGCGATCTTTGCCGAGGAAGACGTGCCGGCCGGCCAGCAGCAGTTCACGCCGATCAACGCCGACCTGGCCAAGCGCTGGCCGCTCATCACGCGGACCAAGCGCGCCTTGAAGGACGCCGATGCGTGGGCCGAAGTGAAGGACAAGCGAGAGCAGCTCGACGAGCGCGGCGGCAGCCCGGACGGGGCGTTCTGACCGTCTGAGCTAATCAAGAGCGCCTGAACCGAAAGAATTCGATTTGAGGAACCGCCGATGCGCCTGACCACGATGACCGACTTCGCGCTGCGCCTCCTGATGTACGTCGCGCGGCAGCCGGATCGGCTGTGCACCATCGCCGAAGTCGCGCAGGTCTACGACATTTCCGAAGCGCACCTGATGAAGGTGACGCACCAGCTCGGGCTGCTGGGCTTCATCGAGACCGTGCGCGGCAAGGGCGGCGGGCTGCGGCTGGCGTGCGCGCCGGCCGACATCCCGCTCGGAGACGTGGTGCGCGGCATGGAAGCCGATTTTCGGCTGGCCGAGTGCTTTGGCGAAGACGGCCGTTGCGTGCTAACCGGCAACTGCCGCCTGCAAGTGGCGCTGCACGGCGCTCTCGACGCGTTCATGCGGCACCTGGACCAGTTCAGCTTGGCCGATATCGTTCCGCCGGAAGGTGCTTTCGATTCGCCGAGGGTGGTGCGACTGGCGCCGATGCGCTGGGTCAAAAGTACGACGGCCTGATGGTTTACTATTATTCTTGTAGCTGAAGACGACCGCTGTACAAGCGATGGTGGCCTTTTTTGGTCATAAAGGTCAGCTTTTTTCTGTGCTCGCAGGGGTTCGTACAACGCGAGCATCGACGCAACGTGATCTCACGCTGGCGTTATGTCATCGCACTGCCCTGCGCTCGCCGCTTCAGCGCCCCATGCAGCGCCCAAGCCAAGCCGAGCCACTGCGCCGGTGCACGCGATCCGGGCGCGGGAAAAGGGGGCCGTGCATGCTGCGAGGCGTAAACTGATCCGGGATCGGCCAGCAAAGAGCCGGCTCGTCGCGCCTTGGTCGAAATTGACGCCTGGGGTGCGAGTCGATACTCAATCGGCGACGACAACCCACAATGACTGAGACAAGCGCGACAGCGCCGCGAGCGACGAACCTGACGGTCCGGCACCTGCGTCAGGCATTGCTGTGGCCGCTGCGGCTGATG
>JBDTRV010000350.1:0-3866 GCA_039931475.1 Burkholderiales bacterium
GCGGGCGCCGGCAATTCGGGCACGGTGCTCGCGGTGCTGTTCGCGCCGCCGCTCGCGACTCAGTTCGGCTGGCAGGCGGTCTACGGCATCGCGGCGGCCACCATGGTGCTGCCGATGATCGTGATGTGGGTGCTGGCCAAAGAGCCGCCGGATCGGGAGAGCCAATCCCTGCGGCAGCACCTGTCCTGCTTGTTCGAGAAGGACGGCTGGGTATTCAGCCTGATCTACGTGATCACGTTCGGTGGCTTCATCGGGCTGGCGAGCTTTCTGCCGTCGTACTTTCACGACCAGTTCAAGGTCAGCAAGATCGAAGCCGGACAGCTCACCATGCTGGCCACGTTGGTCGGCTCGGCCACGCGGGTCGCTGGCGGCTGGCTGTCGGACCGGCTCGGCGGCGTGACGACGCTGTCAGGCGTCTTGCTGGTGGTGATCGTCTCGCTCGTCGCCTGCGGGTTCAGCGCCACCTCGGTTGCGGTGACCACCCTGCTGTTCATGCTGTGCTTCGCCGCGCTTGGCGCGGGCAACGGCGCGCTGTTTCAGCTGGTGCCGCTGCGCTGGCCGCTTTCGACCGCAGTCGCGGGTTCGATGATCGGCGAGGTCGGGGCATTCGGCGGCGGCCTGATTCCGAACGCGATGGGCCAATCCAAGCATCTGGCCGGCACCTATCTCTGGGGTTTCGTCGCGTTCGCGGCGTTGGCTTGCGCGATGCTTGTGCTGCTTCGGGTGGCGCAGATCCGCTGGACCCGCACCTGGGCTGAAAAAGGGGGTCGTGCGCGGGCGTCGAGCCACCCGGTGCGAAGCGCCGTTGCGCATCCGGCGGCGTTGTCCGGGCGCGGGGGCTGAAAAAATGAGAGTTGCACCAACTCGCAAGGTATGCAATTTGTCACATCCGCGGCTATCATCGCGCGGCCGGCGTAGCAGCCGAAGCACACAGTCGCCAATGGCAGAACCCAGATCCCGCTACCCAGATACCTCAAGGAGAAACTCGTGACGATTCGATTTGCCACGCCGCTTTTGGCGCTGCTTTTAGCCACCTTTTCCGCGTTCGCGCACGAGGCGCCAGAACAGGTGCCGCAAGGCTTGATCCACAGCATCGCGGACGATGCGGTGTCCGGCACCGCGGCATGGTACGGCGGCAAGTTCAACGGGCGCAAGACCGCATCCGGCCAGCGCTTCAACGCAAGCGCGCTGACCGCGGCCCATGCAACCCTTCCTTTCGGTACACGGGTGCGCGTGACCAACCTCAAGAACAAACGCAGCGTCGTGGTCACCATCAACGACCGGCTGAGCAGCAGCGCCGGCCGCGTGATCGATGTGAGCCGCGGCGCGGCACAGCGGCTCGGTTTCGTAAAGGCGGGTTTGGCCGACGTGCGGCTCGAGCCGATCGGACGCGCCTCGGCGCGCGCCGGCCGTCGCTGAACAGCACACGGCAACCTGCCGATCGGGGCCGTTCAGCGCCGAAAAATTGCCGGAAGGCATGGAAGACGCAGCGCCACTTGAATTCGGTCAATGAAACCTACTTCCAGCACTTGCTGCGCGCGGCCGGTTTCGGCTGGCGGATGATCACGAGCGCGCTGGCCTGCATTGCGCACGCGACCTTTCCGGCCGCGTTCGAGCACACCGGCAGCAACACGATCCGTCGGCTGTATGAATCGATGGTGACGCACCGGGTGGTGAACGACGATCCGAAGGCAAGCTGAGGCGGCGCGCCGGCTGCCGGATGACCGTATGAAGGCAGATCTTCGCCCAAACTCGAGCCGTCTCAGCAGTTTCGTTCCCGGCATCTCCAGCCTGCGACTTTTCTCGTCTCTAGAATGAACCGGCAAATGCTCGGCTCGCCGCATACGTTGGCCCAGTCGAAATTTTCTTCACCTCAGTCCGCACCAATCGGTAGCCCGGGCGCTCTCTGGAGGTTTCCATGACTCCCACCCGCCACCTGCTCGCAGCCCTGTCTCTGCTGGCCGCCTCGTCAATCGCCGCGCCGTTGGCTCACGCCCAATCCGTCGTCAACGTCGGCGCGTTCGGTGCCGACGCAGGCAAGCTCGATCCGCACCTGTCGGGCGGCGGACAGGACACGGCGCTGTTCGGCTACATGTTCAACGGGCTCGCGCGCTTCAAGCCGGGCAGCATGGAGCCCAAGAACATCGAGCTGGATCTGGCGACCAAGATCGACTCCGACCCTTCGGGCAAGGTCTGGACTATTGCGCTGCGCAAGGGCGTGTCCTTTCACGGCGGCTACGGCGAGATGACGTCGGCCGACGTGGCCTGGTCGCTCAATCGCGTGCGCGATCCCAAGACGTCGGGCTTTGCATCCTCGTTCGGCGTGATCGACGCGGTCGAGGCCATCGACACCCATACCGTCAAGGTCACGTTGAAGGACCGCGTGCCGACCTTCATCGGCCTGCTGGCTGATCCTCAGGGCGGCTACATCCTGTCGAAGAAGGCGCATGACGAACTCGGCACCGACGTGAAGGCCGCGTTGATCGGCACCGGCCCCTTCCAGTTCGTCGACTACACGCCCAAAAGCCAAGTGACGCTCGAGGCCAACGAGCAATACTTTCG
Organism: Burkholderiales bacterium; assembly: GCA_039931475.1. Classification (GTDB taxonomy): domain Bacteria; phylum Pseudomonadota; class Gammaproteobacteria; order Burkholderiales; family Burkholderiaceae_C; genus JBBPYC01. Next base: position 2,563 of record JBDTRV010000350.1, read on the forward strand.
CGGCAAGCCGCGACTCGAGCAGATCGTGTACCGCTACATCCCGTCGGACAACTCACGCGAACTGGCGTTTGCGTCCGGCCAGATCGACCTGTTCTACGGCCGGCGCGAGCAGGACTGGGTGGATCGCATGAAAAAGCAGTACGGGGACAGGATCGACATCGAGATCTTCGCGCCCAGCCAGTCGCGCATGCTGCACCTGAACGAGAGCGTCAAGCCGCTCGACGACATTCGCGTGCGGCAGGCGATCGCGCATGCGATCGACCGCAGCGAGTTCCAGGTGCTGGTCGGCAAGTCGATCACCAAGCCGTTGACCAAACCGGTGCCGAGCGGCTTCCTGGGGCAGGCTACAAGCGTGCCAACCTACGACTTCAACCCGGCCAAGTCCAAAGCCTTGCTGAAAGAGGCGGGCTTTCCCGATGGTTTCTCGTTGAAAGTGCCGAGCTCGCAGATCGCGAGCCTGAAGCTGCCGTTCGAGCTGATCATGGAGCAATTGCGGCGTGTCGGCATCAAGCTCGAAGTCGACTTTGTCGACCACCGCGCATGGCACGCGCTTATCCGGCGCGACGAGAGCCCGCTGGTAATCTACGGCGCGGCGCCGTTCCCGGTGGCCGATGCATTTTTGTCGCCGTTCTTTCACAGCAAGTCAACGGTCGGCACGCCAACGGCGCAGACCAATTTTTCGCACTGCAAGGTGGCGGATGCGGAAATCGATGCGGCGCGCAGCGAAAGCGATCCGGTCAAGCAGGCCAGGGACTGGGAGATCGCCCAACAGAAGATCATGAAGGACGTGTGCGTGGTGCCGATCTTCGAGTTGCAGCAGGTCTGGGGCAAGCGCAAGACGCTTGATCTGGGCTATGACCTCGAAGGCTCGCTGACGCTCGGCCCGCCGATCACCGAGAAGACGCACTTCAAGAAATAGCTTGCATTGCCGACGAATGCGCGACTGGCTTGGCAACCACCCCATACCAGCCCACGTTGCCAAGCGGCTGTTGCTGTCGCTGCCGACGCTGCTGGCCATCGTCACGCTCATCTTCCTGGCAATCCGCACGCTGCCGGGCGACCCGGCGCTCACGATCCTCGGCGACACGGCCACCGCCGAGGCGCTGGCCGCGCTGCGCGAAAAGCTGGGACTGAACCTGCCGATGTGGCAGCAGTACCTCGATTTTCTCGGTGGCCTGCTACAGGGCGACCTTGGCAGTTCGCTGGTCTACAACAAGCCGGTGCTCGGTGAACTGCTGCGCGTGTTGCCGTTCACGCTCGAACTCACGATCGCGTCGATCCTGCTCGGCAGCCTGATCGGCATT
>JBDTRV010000351.1:0-3858 GCA_039931475.1 Burkholderiales bacterium
CGCGCGGCGCCCGCATGCATCATTTCGACCGCGCAACATGCCAGGCCGAATGTCATCGGCCAAAGCGACCCGGTCTTGGCCCAGTTCACCACCGAGTCGTAGCTCGTGGTGACGAAACCTTCCTTCATCATGCCTTCAATCATCCGCGTGTCCCTTCGATGCGCCGGCTGGCAAGCGTTGGATTCACTCCCAATTGAGCGCGCCCTTCTTCCATTCGTAGACGAAGCCCACGACCAGAATGCCGAGAAAGACCACCACTGCCCAAAACCCGAGCACACCGACTTCCTTGAGCGCGACAGCCCATGGAAAAAGGAAAGCGATCTCCAGATCGAACAGGATGAACAGGATGGCGACGAGGTAATAGCGCACGCCGAATTTCATGCGCGCGTCTTCGAACGCTTCGAAACCACATTCATAAGGCGAATTCTTCTCCGCGTCGGGCCGGTTCGGACCGAGCACATAGCCGATCATTTGGGGTATCACCCCCACTGCGATGCCCACGAGGATGAACAGGAGCACTGGCAGATACTGGTCGAGATTCATCTTGAGACTCCCGTTCGCGCTGCGCCGGCCTCGCCATGAAAGCGGTACCGGTCCTTCGTTCTGGTGCCGTCGGCGAGACTCGAACTCGCACAGCTTTCGCCACTACCCCCTCAAGATAGCGTGTCTACCAATTTCACCACGACGGCGGCAAGAAAATCACATGAACACCAAGGACTTCGTGCATCTTGGGTTCACGAAAAACAACAGGAAGTCTACCGTGAAAAACGAGCGTTTCCACGCTGTTGCCAACTTAGGCAAGGGTCCAGGAAGACTTGTCCAGAGGGCCGCATTGCGCGACGCTCCACGCCACTCATTTCATCGAGCAGGAATCTGCGCCGCGCCGGACGCCGGGGTAGTCGACTCAGGCTCCGGCTGTGGCACGGCCGGTGGCGTCGCATCGACGGCTGTCGCAGGTTGCGCTGAAGATGCTCCCGAGGGGATCTGGCCGACACCTTCAGTCACGGGAGGCGGGGTTGACAGTGCCGGGGCGTTCAGCGCGGGCCGATCCAGCACGCTGCCCGACGGCGCGATCGTGCGAGTGCCACCGCTAAAATAGGCTAACGCGAGCGTGCAAACGAAGAAAACCGCGGCAAGCACACCCGTCGTGCGCGACAAGAAGTTCGCGCTGCCGCTGGCGCCGAACAGACTGCCCGAACTGCCGCTGCCGAACGCCGCGCCCATGTCCGCGCCCTTGCCGTGCTGCACCAGAATCAATCCGATCATGCCAAGCGCCGACAGCATCTGCACTGCCAGCACCGCAGTCAAAACCATGTTCATCCCAGTCACTCCCTTTTTATGTCTCGGCGCGCGGTCAAACCACCGCGCCGACGATGCTCAAAAAATCCGCGGCTTTTAACGAGGCTCCGCCCACCAGTCCGCCGCCGATGTCGGGTTGGCCCAGCAATTCGCGCGCGTTGGCTGCGTTCATGCTGCCGCCGTAAAGAATGCAGACCCGCTCGTCCTTCGTCGTGGCCGCATGCAACTGCTTTCGAAGCACCGCATGCACGGCTTGCGCTTGTTCGGGGCTCGCCGTCTTGCCCGTGCCAATCGCCCACACCGGTTCATATGCCACGACGATCTCGCTGATGCAGTGCCCATTGACGTGAATCACCGCCGCGAGTTGGCGCTTGACCACCTCTTCGGTCTTGCCGGCATCGCGCTCGGCCAAGGTCTCGCCGACGCAGACGATCGGCGTGATGCCCGCGGCCAGCGCGGCTTTGGCCTTGTCCGCCACCAGTGCATCGGTCTCGCCGTGATACTGGCGCCGCTCCGAGTGGCCGGCGATCACATAACGCACGCTGAATTCCTTCAACATCGCGGCCGACGTCTCGCCGGTGTAAGCGCCCTGTGCATGCGGCGACACATCCTGCGCGCCGAGCGCCACGGGCGAGCCATCGCAAAGCTCGCGCACTTGCGACAGATACACCATCGGCACGCAAACCGCGACGTCGCACGCCGGCGCCTCGAGGCCCTGCCGCAGCGCATCGAGCAGCGCCACGTTGGCGCCGAGGCTTCCATTCATCTTCCAGTTGCCGACGATCAGCTTCTTGCTCATTGCACTCACCATGTCAGAACGATCTTGCCAATGTGCTGGTTCGACTCCATCAGCTCGTGCGCCTTGGCCGCATCGGCCACTTGCATCGTGCTGTGGATGACCGGTTTGATCTTGCCGGCCTCGATCAGCGGCCAGACGTTTTTAAAAAGCGCCTGCGCGATCGCCTCCTTGAAGGCAATCGGCCGCGGCCGCAAGGTCGAACCCGTGATGAGCAATCGCTTGCGCAGCACCAGACCGGCGTTGAACTCGCTTTTCGTTCCGCCCTGCACCGCGATGATCACGAGCCGCCCGTCCTCGGCCATGCACTGAACTTCGCGCGCGACGTAGCTGCCGGCCACCATGTCGAGGATCACGTCGACGCCGTTGCCGCCGGTCAACTCCTTGGCGCGTTCGGCGAAATCCTGCGTCTTGTAGTTAATCGCCTCGTCGGCACCGAGCGACTTGCACGCCTTGCACTTCTCGTCGCTGCCTGCGGTCGCAAACACCTTGGCGCCGAACGCTTTCGCCATCTGGATCGCGGTCACGCCGATGCCGCTGGTGCCGCCTTGCACCAAAAAAGTTTCGCCGGACCGGAGACGCCCACGGTCAAACACGTTGCTCCAAACAGTGAAGAAAGTCTCCGGCAGCGAAGCCGCCTCGATTTCGCTTAACCCTTTGGGAATCGGCAAACACTGGACCACTGGCGCCACGCACAACTCAGCGTATCCGCCACCGGCGACGAGCGCACAAACCTTGTCGCCGACCTTCAAGCCCGCCTTCGCCATCGCAGCCGCGTCGCCCGATTCGATCGTGCCCGCCACTTCCAGCCCCGGCAGATCGGACGCACCCGGCGGCACCGGATAGTTGCCGGTGCGCTGCAGCACGTCGGGCCGGTTCACGCCGCTGGCGGCCACTCGGATCAGCACCTCACCCGCGTCGGCTTTCGGGTCGGGCCGCTCGGTGAGCTTCAGCACGTCGGGCGCGCCGAAGCTCGTGATTTCAACAGCTTTCATGATCGAAAAACCCTATTTCCGCTCGTGCCGTGGCGCTTTTCAGCTACAAATTCAATAGCAATCAGGAATGCTGCGTCGACTCGGGCGCATGCGGCGCGTCCTGCCGCGCCGGCCGATCCAGCAACGCCTTCATCGACAGCTTAATGCGGCCCTTTTCGTCGGTCTCGAGCACCTTGACCTTGATGACCTGACCTTCGCTCAAATAGTCCGTCACCTTCTCGACCCGCTCGTGCGCGATCTGGCTGATGTGCAGCAGGCCGTCCTTGCCAGGCAGCAGGTTGACCAGCGCGCCGAAATCCAGAATCTTGGTGATCGGGCCTTCGTAAACCTTGCCAACTTCCACTTCGGCCGTGATCTCCTCGATCCGGCGCCGTGCCTCGTCAGCCTTGTCGCCGTCGGTGGACGCAATGGTGATGGTGCCGTCTTCGTCGATGTTGATCTGGCAGCCGGTTTCGTCCGTCAACGCGCGGATCACCGAGCCGCCCTTGCCGATCACGTCGCGGATTTTCTCGGGATTGATCTTCATCGTGTAGAGCTTGGGCGCGAAGCTGGAAATCTCGGTGTTGGCCGCGCCCATCGCTTCCTGCATCTTGGTCAGAATGTGCATGCGCGCTTCCTTGGCCTGTGCCAGCGCAACCTGCATGATTTCCTTGGTGATGCCCTGGATCTTGATGTCCATCTGCAGCGCGGTGATGCCGTTGGTCGTGCCCGCCACCTTGAAGTCCATGTCGCCCAGGTGATCCTCGTCGCCCAGGATGTCGGTCAGCA
>JBDTRV010000352.1:0-3846 GCA_039931475.1 Burkholderiales bacterium
CATCGGCTGGCCCGCGCGCCCCGGCAGCATGGGCAAGGGCTACCCCGGCCACCGGGTGGCGGTGATCGACGACGCCGGCAACGAATGCAAAGAGGGCGAACCGGGCGACGTGGCCGTCTGCACCCGCGACATTCACGGCCAGCCGGACCCGATCTTCTTCCTCGGCTACTGGAACAACGAGGACTCCACCCGCGCCAAATACACCACCGCCCCGAACGGCGACGTGTGGTGCCGCACCGGCGACCTGGCCACGCGCGATGCCGACGGCTACCTCTGGTACCAGGGCCGCGCCGACGACGTTTTCAAGGTCGCGGGCTACCGCATCGGCCCGAGCGAGATCGAGAACTGCCTGGTGAAGCACCCAGCGGTAGCGAACGCGGCCGTGGTGCCCAAGCCGGATCGGGAGCGCGGTGCGCTGGTCAAGGCTTATGTGGTGCTTGCTCCTGAATTCGCAGCTACAAACGACCGTACGATAAGCGATAAAGGTGGTTTTCATTCCGATTTGATCGCCGAACTGCAGGCCCACGTGAAAGAGCGCCTCGCGCCCTACGAATATCCGAAGGAAATCGAGTTCGTGGCCGAGTTGCCGATGACCACCACCGGCAAGGTGCAGCGCCGCGTATTGCGGTTGCAGGAGGAACAGCGTGCGAAGGAGCGGGATGCCGCGGGCTGACAAGCGAAAGCGCACCGACGCCGGGGACCAGCGGCTGGACCATGAGGCGGCGACGGCTTTACCCGCGCGCACGACCGACCCGCACCCGGTCGAACTCGAACTGAAACTCGCGGTAGTGCCAGCCGACGCCGCGCGGCTCGTCCAGCATCCGTTGCTGGCCCGGCACGGCAATGGCCCGATGCGCACTCAGCTTTTGTCGGCGCGCTACCTCGACACGGCCGACTCCCAGCTCGCCAGGTCCGGCATGGCGCTGCGCCTGCGGCTCGAAGGCAAGGCCTGGGTCCAGACCTTCAAGACGTCGAGCGGCGCGGCGTTGGCGCTGCGTTCGCGCGGCGAATGGGAGCAACCGGTGGCCGGGACGAAGCTCGACTGGGATGCGCTCGGCAAGACGCCGCTGGCGCAACTCGACGGCTACGCGAGCTTGCCGCGCCGCCTGCGCACCGTCTTCACCGTGCGCTTCCAGCGCCGAAGCTGGGCGCTGCAACTAGCGGACGGCACCCGCGCGACCGCGAGCCTGGACGACGGCGACATCGTGTGCGGCCGGGGCGCCACGCGCCGCAGCGAGCCGATCAGCGAGTTCGAGCTCGAATTCGAATCCGGCGATCCGGCCGCGCTCTGGAAATTCGCGGGCCGGCTTGCAAAGGACCTGAACCTGGTGCCGCTTTCGGCCAGCAAAGGCGAGCGCGGCCACGCCTTGGCCAGCGGCGCCCGGCCCGAGCCGCAGAAAACGAAGATGCCGGATATCGACGCCGCGCTCGGCGTGCCCGCCGCGCTGGCGCTCGCGCTGTCGGCGGCGCTGGCCGCGCTGCAACACAACCTGCGCCATCTGGATGCGGCCGACATCGAGTTCGTGCATCAGGCGCGGGTGGCGCTGCGCCGGCTGCGCTCGGTGCTGCGCGCGTTCGAGAAGGCGGTGCGGGACAAAGGACTGCGGCGCCGAATGAAGCAACTGGCCGCGCCGCTGAAGGAGCTCGGCCAGGTGCTCGGGGCGGCGCGCGATGCCGACGTGTTCCTCGAAGAGACGATGCCCGCGATGGGCAAGGCGCTGGGCGCCAACCCCAATTCAGGGCTCGCGTCGCTCAAGGACCCGGTCGCCAAAAGCGCTGCCGAGCAGAGAGAGACCGCTTATGAAGAGGTCATGCGTTGGCTCGAGACGCCGGCGCTCGGGCAGTTGCTGCTCACCGCCGAACGGCTGGTGTTCGAAGCGGCGAATGCCAGGGCGCCGGGCGGAAAGCCGTTAGACGCGCGGCTCGGCATCTTGCTGGCCCAGCAGCACGATCGGGTGCAGCGCGCGGCTGCGGCGCTGTCGCGCCAGAGTTCGGGCCAGCGCCACGAACTGCGCAAGGAGGTCAAGCGGCTGCGCTACCTGCTCGACATCGCGCAGGCGCTGTGGCCGAAGCGCGCGACCAAAAGTTATCGCAAGGCGCTCGAAGATTTGCAGGAGCAGCTCGGCGAGCTGAACGACGTGGCGGTGGCGGGCGAGACGCTCACGAAGCTGCAGGCCGACTCAGCGCTGCGCCGTGCCTGGGCCGCGCATGAGCGCACCCGGCTGGCCGAAGACCTGCCGCAAGCCGCGCAAGCGCTGGCCGCGCTCGATCTGGCCGATGTGCCGTGGCGCGGCGATGATGACGATCACGAATCAATGGAGAAAGATGCATGAACACCGTTCAACTCGGAAAAAGCGATTTGCAGGTCACCCCAATCTGCCTCGGCACCATGACCTTCGGCGAGCAGGTGAATGAAGCCGACTCGCACGCGATCCTGTCGCGGTCGCTCGATGCCGGCATCAACTTCATCGACACGTCCGAGATGTACTCGGTGCCCACGCGCGCCGAAACCTTCGGCGCGACCGAAACCATCATCGGCAACTGGTTCGCGAAGAATCCGGGTGCGCGCAAAAAGCTCGTGCTCGCCTCCAAGGTCGCCGGCCCGTCGCGCGCCATGGGCTGGGTGCGTGAGGGCAAGGGCATGACGCCGGCCGACATCGCGCGCTCCTGCGACGCATCGCTCAAGCGCCTGCAGACCGACGTGATCGACCTGTACCAGATCCACTGGCCCGAGCGCCACGTGCCCGCGTTCGGCGCCATCTACTACGAGCCGGAGAAGGAAACGTCCACCACGCCGATGCTCGAACAGCTCGAAGCATTGGGCAAGCTGGTGGACGCGGGCAAGGTGCGCGCCATCGGCCTATCGAACGAAACACCGTATGGCGTGCACGAGTTCGTGCGGCTTGCGGAGCAGCATGGGCTGCCGCGGATGGCGACGATCCAGAACGTCTATTCGCTGCTCAGCCGCGGCTACGAAAACGGGCTCGACGAAACCTGCCACCGGCTCGATGTGTCGCTGCTCGCCTACTCGCCGCTCGCGTTCGGCCTGCTCACCGGCAAGTACGACCAGGCCGGCATCGAAGGGCCGAATGCGCCGAAGGATGGCCGCATCGCCATCTACGAATCGGTGCGCAAACAGCGCTGGGGCCGGCCCGAGGCGCTGGCCGCCGCGCGCCGCTACAACGCGCTGGCAGCAGAGCATGGCTTGACGCCGACGCAGCTCGCTTTGGGTTTTTGCAAGGCGAAGTGGCAGGTGGCGAGCACGATCATCGGCGTGACTTCGGTTGCGCAGTTCGACGAAGACCTTGCGGCGTTCGATGCCGAATTGCCGCCCGAGCTGCTCACGGCGATCGACGCGATCCGCTGGGAAATGCGCGACCCGGCGATCTGAGCGAAAAAAAGGGGCAGCCATGGCGAAGAAAACGCACGTCAGCGAAACGCCGGCCACGCAGTTCCTGCGCCAACACGGCGTGGCTTTCACCGAGCGGCCGTATGAATACCTGGAACACGGCGGCGCGCAGCACAGCGCCGAAGTGCTCGGGCTGGACCCGTACAGCATCGTCAAAACGCTGGTGATGCAGGACCAGGACGCGAAACCGCTCGTCGTGCTGATGCACGGCAACCGCACCGTCTCCACCAAGAACCTCGCGCGCCAGATCGGCGCCAAATCGGTCGAACCGTGCAAGCCCGAAGTGGCGAACCGGCACAGCGGCTATCTGATCGGCGGCACCTCGCCGTTCGGGCTGAAACGCGCGATGCCCATCTACATCGAGCAGACCATCCTCGCGCTGCCGCAAATCGCGATCAACGGCGGGCGGCGCGGCTTTCTGATCCAGATCGATCCGC
>JBDTRV010000353.1:0-3816 GCA_039931475.1 Burkholderiales bacterium
AGGCGCCCGACAAGGTCATGATGCCGTTGATCATCCCGCCCCAGCTCGGCGCCAGCAGGATCAGCGAGAACGCCATGCCGACCGATTGCGTCCAGTCCGGCAATGCCGTGTAGTGCAAATGGTGCGGGCCGGCCCACATGTAGGTGAAGATCAGCGCCCAGAAGTGCACGATCGACAGGCGGTACGAGTACACCGGACGTCCCGCCTGCTTAGGGATGTAGTAGTACATCATCCCGAGGAAACCAGCGGTCAGAAAGAACCCGACCGCGTTGTGCCCGTACCACCACTGCACCATCGCGTCCTGCACGCCGGCATAGGCCGAATACGACTTCATGAATCCCGCCGGGACGTGGATGTTGTTGACGATGTGCAGCAGCGCGATGGTCAAGATGAATGCGCCGAAAAACCAGTTGGCCACATAGATGTGGCGCACCTTGCGAATGCCGATGGTGCCAAAGAACACGATCGCGTAGGCGATCCAGACCAACGCGAGCAGGATGTCGATCGGCCACTCAAGCTCCGCGTACTCCCTGGCCTGCGTGTAACCCAGTGGCAGCGATATCGCCGCAGACACGATTACTGCTTGCCAGCCCCAGAACACGAACGGTATCAGCGGCCCGCCGAACAGCCGGACTTGACAGGTGCGCTGTACCACGTGAAAGCTGGTGCCGATCAGCGCGCAACCGCCAAACGCGAAGATCACCGCGTTGGTGTGCAGCGGCCGCAGGCGCCCGTAACTGAGCCACGGAATGCCCAGATTGAGTTCCGGCCACGCCAGCTGCGCGGCGATCCAGACGCCGACCGTCATGCCGACCACGCCCCATACCACGGACATGATCGAAAACTGCCGGACGACGGTGTCGTTGTATGTGGCTGCTTGAGTGTTGCTGTTCATCGGGCACCTATTGACAACCCGCGAGTGTTCCCAAAGGCCACACCCGCTGCCTTGATCTAAATCAATCTGAATCCAGAATGCGCTCGCCTTCCTGATCCACCGATTCAAACTGGCCGGTGTGGACGGCCCACCAAAGACCGGCAAGGATCACCAGCACCAGCACCACCGAAAGCGGAATCAGCAAGTAGAGAATGTCCATCAGTTCGGCTCCGTAAGTGAGTTGCCGTGCGCTGGGCCGGACAAGCGCGCGGCGTTCGCAACCACCATCAGCGAGCTGGCCGCCATGCCCAGACCGGCCAGCCAGGGCGGCATGTAACCGGCCACCGCCAGCGGTATTCCGACCGCGTTGTACGCCGCTGCCCAGATCAAGTTTTGCCGCACCACGGCCAGTGTGCGCCGCGCGAGCAGCACGGTGTGCGACACGACCGCCAACTGCTCGCCCGGCACGACGAAGTCGGCCTGCGCCTGAGCCAGCGGCAACGCGTGGCCCAGCGCAAAGGATACGTGCGCCGCTGCCAGCACCGGGCCGTCGTTCAGGCCGTCGCCGACCATCGCCACCCGTCGGCCCGCGCGCTGCAGGGCTTGCAGGTGCTCCAACTTGTCCTGCGGCGAACAACCGCCGCGCGTTCGGTCGATGCCAGCGCCTTGCCCGGCGCGGCGCGCAGCCGCGGCCGTGTCGCCAGACAAAATTTCGGTGGCCAGACCCGCTTGCCGCAGCACATCGACCGCTACCGCGGCGTCGCCGCGCAACCGCTCGACCAGCCTGAAGCTGGCCAGCCAGCCCGATTCATCAGCGAGATGGACCGGCATCACGCCCGGCACGTCGGGCAGGGCGGAAGCCGGCGCATCGCAAAAAACCGCAGAGCCCAACCGCAGGCTGGCGGGCGCTTCGCCGTCACCGCCCGCCACCTGTCCGCGCACGCCGCGCCCGGCCCGCTCCTGAACGGATTGCGCCTGCCAAGCCGGCGCCGCGCCGTGCGGCCGCCGCTCCAGTGCCGCCGCCACCAGCGCGCGCGACACCGGATGCCGCGACTGGTCAGCGAGCGCCGCCGCTTTCGCGAGCGCTTCGTGCGGGTCCACGCCGTTGCGTGTTTCGATCGAGGCCAGCTCCATGCTGTCGCTGGTCAGCGTTCCGGTTTTGTCGAAAACGATGGTGTCGACCTGCGCCAGAGCCTCCAGCGCCGACAAGCGCCGCACCAGCACGCCGCGCCGCGCCAGCGCGCCGGCCGCGGCGAGCATGGCGGCCGGCGTGGCGAGCGACAACGCGCACGGGCAGGTCACGATCAGCACGGCGGTGGCGACCATCAACGCTGGGCCCGGGCCCTCGGGCCACCAAAACCACAGCGCGAACGCCGCCGCCGCCAACACGCCCAATAGAAACGGGCGCGCCACGCGGTCGGCCAGTTGCGCGATCGGCGGTTTTTCGACCGCGGCCTGCTGCATCAGGCGCGCGATCTGGGCAAACCGGGTGTCGGTGCCCACGCGCTCGACCCGCACCTCGACCGGCGCCGTCAGGTTGTGGCTGCCAGCAATCACGGCTGAGCCGACGCCGCGTTCCAGCGCGCTGGCCTCCCCGGTCAGAAGCGCCTCGTCCACCGACGTTTCGCCGAGCTGCACGGTCCCGTCGGCCGGAAAAGCCTCGCCCGGCAGCACTCGGATCAGGTCGCCCGCGACGAGGCGGCGGACTGCCACGCGCTCAAATTCTTCCAGGTCGACGCCGCCCGATGACCGCGCCCCCTTCGCATCGACGCGCCGCAGCACGGTCTCCGGCAACCGGTTCATCAGCGCCTCGAGCGAGCCGGCGGTCCGGTCTTTGAGTCGCGCCTCCAGCCAGCGCCCACTCAACAGGAAAAACGCGAACATGCACAGCGAATCGAAGTAGACCTCGTCTCCCAGCAACCCGTGCGCATCGAAGGTGACCGCGCTGGAAACGGCGAACGTGATCGCCATGCCGAGCGCGACCGGCACATCCATCCCGATCCGGCCGCGCGTCAGATCGCGCAGCGCGCTGGCGAAGAACGGGGTGCATGAGAAGAGCAGCACCGGCAACGTCAGCACCCACGACGCCCAGCGCAGCAACTGCACTTCGTCCGCGCTGATGTCACCCGGCTCGGCCGTGTACAGCGGCCACGCATACATCATCACCTGCATCATGCAAAGGCCGGCGACGAGCCAGCGCCACAGCCAGCGGCGCTGTTCCGCGCGGCGGCGGTCGGCATTGCCCGCCTCCAGCGCTGGCAAAGGGGTGTAGCCGGCCCGATGCACGGCATTCATCCAAGCCGACGGACGGACCTGGTCGGATGCCCAGACCACGCGCGCGCGCCCGCTTGCGGCGTTGACCTCGGCCTGCTCGACACCAGGCACCGCGCACAAGACCTTTTCCAGCGTCAGCGCGCAAGCGGCGCAGCGCATGCCGTCGATCGCGACCATGGAGATCCAGCGGTCAGGCGTCTCGGCGTGCGGCTTGCCGAATGCATCCCATTCGGATGGATCGTCGAGTGCCGCGAACCGGTCGAGCGGGCTGCAAGCTAAACCGGGTGAGTGCGCCGTTGTCGGCTCGGTCGGAGGCGAGAGCGTGGACACCGGCATCGGGCAACGCTACCGCCCCGGAGTCGTCCGCGCCTTGATCTGGATCAAACCGGGCGCCGCTGGCGTCGCTCGCGCAAAAGGTGGCGCCAAGCCGCAAGAGGGCGAATCAGTCGGGCTATAATGCCAGGCTCGACGCCGAGGGCGGGATCGCTTTACATCAAGTGTTTCCAAACGGGGGTATAGCTCAGCTGGGAGAGCGCTTGCATGGCATGCAAGAGGTCAGCGGTTCGATCCCGCTTACCTCCACCATATCTTCTGAAACGGATTAGTTCCAAGGTTTTGACCCTATCGTCTAGAGGCCTAGGACATCACCCTTTCACGGTGAGTACCGG
>JBDTRV010000354.1:0-3814 GCA_039931475.1 Burkholderiales bacterium
GCTACCAACTGTTCAAGCAGAACGGGTGCGTTTCCTGCCATCAGGGGGTCGCGGTAGCCGGGCAACATGTTCCAGATCTTCGGCGTGATGGGTGATTATTTTGGCGACCGTGGCAACTTGGTTCCGCCGGACATGGGGCGCTACGACACCACCAAGGATGAAGCGGACAAGCACGTGTTCAAGGTGCCGAGCTTGCGCAACGTCGCGCTGACCGCGCCGTATTTTCATGACGCATCAGCGCCGACTCTGGAGGCGGCGGTGGCCGTGATGTTCAAGTACCAGCTCGGCCGCGAAGCGTCGCGCGAGGACCAGGACAGCATCGTCAAATTGTTGCGCACCCTGACCGGCGAATACAACGGCAAATCGCTCGATCAGGCCGCGGCGGCCCAGCCGAAATAGCCGCATCCAGTCACCCATCCCTCAATCACCCATCCCTCAATCACCGATCCCTCAATCACTCGTTGGCAACTCCTCCGCAAATGAACAAGTTCCAGTTTGGTACCGGCGTGCTGGCCGTGGCGCTGCTCGCGCCGCTCGGTTGGCTGATTCCGCAGGCGCGCTCGGTCCATTTCGACGCGAACAACACGATCGTCTCGGCGGTGCGCGAGCTCAAGCAGATCGATGCAGAGCGCAACGTCGACGTGCTCCGGTCACGCACCGGGCTGAACAACAATTACGATCCACTGGCCAGCCCGCTGCCGCTGATCCGCTCGCTCGAATCGGGTTTGTCGCTGGAGACGAAAAGTTTCTGGGGCGATCTTCCCGAGTCCAGCGCGCAGCTCCTGCCACTGCTCGCGGCGTACGAGAAGGCGGTCGCGCGGAAATCAGCGCTGATTGAGCGCTTCAAATCTCAGAACGCGATCTTGCGCAACTCCTCGCGCTTCCTGCTAGTGGCTGCGACCGATCTGATCGACGCCATACGGTCCAAGGGCTCGGCCATCGCGAACCGGGCGCAGGTGGAAAGCTCGCTGAACACCCTGTTGACCGACACGATGACCTACAACCAGGCGCCGGAGCTGGCGCTGCGCAACAAGATTTCGACAGGCCTTGGCGAACTTCAACAAATGGTACAGGGCTTGCCGGCCGACGTGCGCGGCCGCGCCAACACGATGGCGGCGCACATTGCCACGATTCTCAAGCAGGAAGCAATCGGAGCCGGCGTTCTGGGCGAATTGGCGACGGTGCCGACCGCCAGCGCGCTCGATGCATTCAGCGTGGCGCACGCCGCCGAGCATGAAGCGCTATTGCTCACGCAGCAGCGCTCCAGCCAGGTGCTGATCGCGTATTCAGCGCTCCTGATGCTGCTTTTTTCCGGCTTCATTGCCTGGCGCCTGATCGGAAAGTACCGCGCGACCAACGCCGCGCTTGCCAAACTCCATTCCGAACTCAAGGAGTCGCAGGTCTACATGGTGCAGACGGAAAAAATGTCGGCGCTCGGCCAGATGGTGGCCGGCGTCGCGCACGAGATCAACACGCCGCTGGCCTACGTCAGAGGCACTTTCGGAGTCATCGCCGACAACCTGACGCCGGTCAAGGAGCTGGCGCAACGCTGCCAGTTGTTCACCGAGGCGCTTCGTTCGCCGTCGCGCGACAAGTCCGAGCTGAACCTTCAGCTCAGGAACCTCGAAACCATCAGCGAACAGATACTGGAGCAAGGCACGATCGAGGAGATGCGCGGGCTGATGGACGAGGGCGTGCATGGCATCGATCAAATCTCGGAAATCGTGGTGAACCTGAAGAACTTCAGCCGCCTCGACCGCGCTCGCATCAGCGACTTCTCGGTGCAGGACGGCTTGAAGAGCACCTTGCTCCTTGCGCGCAATCTGCTTGGCGACATCGAGGTGAAGCAAGAGTTCGACAGCAGCGTTCCCAGCATTCGCTGCTCGCCCTCGCAGATCAATCAGGTGTTCCTCAACATCATGTCGAACGCGGCACATGCGATGGCAAGCCGCGATCATGGAGGCGTGATCACCTTGCGCACACGCGCCGAAAAAGGGGAACAGGTCCGTATCGAGATCGAGGACAACGGCAGTGGCATTCCGAAGGAAGTGCTGCCGCAGATTTTCGACCCGTTCTTCACGACCAAGGAGATCGGCGAAGGAAGCGGCATGGGCTTGTCGATCTCCTACAAGATCATCGAACAACACGGCGGGAAGATCCTCGTCGAAAGCAAGGAAGGCGCGGGCACGAAGTTCTCGATCGTTTTGCCGGTCCGTGCGGCCGAGCAGACGAGGGCCAAGCCGGAGCGGCAATTGCTTGCGGCCTGAAAAGGCTTGATTGACCGAATCGAATCCAGACAGGCAGGAACCATGAAAGCCAAACCGAAGGTTCTCTTCGTCGACGACGAAGAGCGAATAGTCAACTTGCTGCGGATGATTTTTCGCGCGAACTACGAAGTTTTCACCGCGACCAGCGGCGCCGCGGCGCTGGAGATCATCGACGCGCACGACATCCAGGTGATCGTCAGCGACCAGCGCATGCCGGGCATGCGGGGCACCGAATTGCTCAACGCGGTGCGCAAGCGCTCGCCCGCCACGATGCGGCTGCTGCTCACTGGCTATTCCGATCTGGCCGCGATCGTCGGCTCGGTCAACGACGGCGAAGTCTTTCGCTTCGTCAACAAACCGTGGGACAACGACATCTTCAAGGGCTTGGTCGCCGAGGCGGCCGAAATCGCGATGGTGTCCAAACAGGCGCTGTCGGCCCAGCCCGAAACGCCATCGTCGCTGTTGACCGATTACGGCGCGATGCCGGCGGTGCTCGTGCTCGACGACAACGCGGCCGATCTGCGCCAGATCCATTCGCTTCTGGGTGGCGACTTCGCCACCATCGGCGCGGGCAGCATCGCGCAAGCGCTCAAGGTACTCGAGAAGAACGACGTCGGCGTGATCGTCTCGGACGCATACGTCGGCAACGACGACACCGCCCAATTGCTGCGCATCCTCAAGCAGAACTATCCGTTGATCACCACGGTCATGCTCACGGGTGCGGCCGACAGTGACCACGTGATCAAGATGATCAATCAGGTCCAGATTTTCCGCTTCGCGACCAAGCCGATCCGGGGCAGCGTGCTGCAGTTGGCGGTCGCCGCCGCCATGAAGGAGCACCAGCGCCTCGTGGCCGATCCGCGCCAGGTGGTGCGGCACCGCGTGGCGAAATCGGTCGAGCCCGAAAACACATCGCTGGCCGCGAGCGTGGTCGCAAGCCTGGCCAAGCTGCGTTCGCGCTTCTCGTTCTTCTCGCGTAAGGCAGCGGTCTGACTGCGGCCTCAGGGCGATGGCGCGTAGCGGCCGCCGATCGGCCGCCTCCCGCCTCCCTTCGTTCTCGTGCAGGCGCAAAGGAACTCGGGTTATTCGCAATCCGGAATGCGCTCCAGCTTCGGCCGTCATTTTTCGGGCATTTCTTGCCATTTCCGATTGCCCACTGGCAGTTTCAAGCTACTGATTAGATAGCGAATCCGGGGCTGTTCGAAAGGGCCTGTGCCAGCGAAGATCGACAAGAGCAAAAGTCGATAGAGGCCGCCCGGAGCCACCAATGCGTACAAACTACTCTGTGCGCACAAGACCCAACAGCGTTCTTTCACATCATTTCAAGGGACACGGGCTTCGATCCGCTCATCTAACACCAGAAGGACCGGAAACTCTTTGCATCCCGCTCGAAGGATGTCGCGGACATCCCCTTGCTGAAGGCGGCGAACTCAAGGATCGTTCCCGAAAAAATTGACGTCGTGGTTGGCAACCTGCTGCAGCGTGGCGCGTCCAATCCGAGAACGCTGAAGTCGCTATCCAGCACCATCAACGCTCTGTTTCAGGCA
>JBDTRV010000355.1:0-3809 GCA_039931475.1 Burkholderiales bacterium
TCAGGCCGATGTTCGGGCCTTCCGGCGTCTCGATCGGGCAGACCCGGCCGTAGTGGGTCACGTGCACGTCACGCACTTCAAAGCCGGCGCGCTCGCGGGTCAGGCCGCCCGGGCCAAGTGCCGACACGCGCCGCTTGTGCGTGATCTCGGACAGCGGGTTGGTCTGGTCCATGAACTGGGACAACTGGGATGCGCCGAAGAACTCCTTGAGCGCGGCCGAAATCGGCTTGCTGTTGATCAGGTCGTGCGGCATGAGCGGTTCCTGTTCCGCTTGGCCGAGCCGCTCTTTGACGGCTTTCTCGATCCGCGCGAGACCGGTGCGGTACTGGTTCTCGGCCAGTTCACCGACGCAGCGTACGCGGCGATTGCCGAGGTGGTCGATGTCGTCCACTTCTCCGCGGCCATTGCGCAGATCGACCAGAATCTTGACAACGGCCAGGATGTCCTCGTTGGTCAGCACCATCGGGCCGGTCGATTCATCGCGGCCGACCTTGGCGTTGAATTTCATGCGGCCGACGCGCGACAAGTCGTAAGTGTCGGGGTTGTAGAACAGCCGCTGAAACAGCGCCTGCACCGCGTCTTCGGTCGGCGGTTCGCCGGGGCGCATCATGCGATAGATCGCGACGCGCGCGGCGAACTCATCGACGGTTTCATCGATACGCAGGGTCTGCGACATGTACGCGCCCTGATCCAGCTCGTTGGTGTAGATGCACTGCAACTCCTGGATGTCAGAGGTGCGCAGCTTCTTGAGCAACGCTTCGGTCAGCTCTTCGTTGGCCTTGGCGACGATCTCGCCGGTTTCCTCTTCGACGATGTTGCGCGCGACAACACGGCCGATCAGGAAGTCTTCCGGCACGCTGATGTGGGTCGTGCCGGACTGCTCGAGGTCGCGCGTGTGGCGTGCCGTGACCCGCTTATCTTTGGCGACCACGACTTTGCCGGTTTTGTCGGTGATGTCGAAGCGCGCAATCTCCCCGCGCAGACGCTCCGATACAAACTCCATCTGCGCGCCGCTGTCCATCAGCACGAAGTTATCGTTGACGAAGAAATTTGCAAGGATCGACTCGGGATTGAGACCAATCGCCTTGAGCAGGATCGACGCCGGCATTTTGCGGCGGCGGTCGACGCGGAAATACAGGATGTCCTTCGGATCGAACTCGAAGTCGAGCCAGGAGCCACGATACGGAATCACCCGGGCCGAGAACAGCAGCTTGCCCGAGCTGTGGGTCTTACCCTTGTCGTGCTCGAAGAAAACGCCGGGCGAACGGTGCAACTGCGAGACGATCACACGCTCGGTGCCGTTGATGATGAAGGAGCCCTTGTCGGTCATCAGGGGCACTTCGCCCATGTAGACCTCCTGCTCCTTCACTTCCTTGACCACTTTGGACTGCGAGGTCGACGACTCGCGGTCATAAATGATCAGTTGCACTCTCGCACGCACGGCTGACGAATAGGTCAGGCCGCGGGTCTGGCATTCGCGCACGTCGAACGCGGGCTTGGCGAGGTTGTACTCGACGTACTTCATCTCGACGAAGCCATTGTGCGAAACGATCGGGAATGCCGCTTCGAAAGCAGCCTGCAAACCCTCGGCGGTGCGCTTCTTCGGAGCAATGGCGGCTTGCAGGAACGCGGTATATGCGTCCTTCTGCATCTGCAGCAGGTAGGGCACTTCGACCACGCTGTGGCGGTTGCCGAAGTTTTTGCGGATGCGCTTGCGCTCGGTGTAGGAATAACTATGGGCCATGAGATCTCCGGGCTATGAGGTCTTAGGCGACTGTCGCGGTGAGCTTGTGGGTGCAGCTCGGGCTTGGCGGTTGGCCACTACCAACCAATGGCGGACGGCGATGCATTGCACATCGCCCGAACCAAGGCATCTTCTGCAGTCGAGGGCCAGAAGACACGAGAAAGACGGCATCCACCTGCCGGCTTTCTCGTGCGCTCTGAAAGCGCACGAGGCTGGAGACCCGTAACAGGCGCTCCAGCCTTCGGTCGAAACGGACTACTTGAGTTCCGCTTTCGCGCCGGCGTCTTCCAGCTTTTTCTTGGCGGCATCGGCATCGGCCTTGGCGATGCCTTCCTTGACGGCCTTCGGTGCGCCATCCACCAGGTCCTTCGCTTCCTTCAAGCCAAGTCCGGTGATCTCGCGAACCGCCTTGATGACCTGCACCTTGTTGGGGCCGACTTCGGTCAACATCACGTTGAATTCTGTCTTCTCTTCGGCGGCCGGGGCGGCAGCACCGCCACCGGCCGAGGGTGCAGCCATGGCAGCTGCGCTCACGCCGAATTTCTCTTCGATCGCTTTGACCAGATCGTTGAGTTCCATGACCGTCATGCTGTCGAGAGCGGTCAAGAATGAGTCTTTATCGAATGCCATTTGGGTTTCCTAACAATATCGGTAAATGGGTAAATTGATTTTTCTGACGGGTCGCAACTCAAGCAGCGGCCGGCTCGACTTCGGCAGCGGGCGCGTCGGCCTGTACCTCTGCCCCACCACCGCGCTGCTCGGCAAGCGCCGCCAACACGCGCGCCGTGCGCGAGATCGGCGACTGCATCAAGCCGAGCAGTTGCGCCAGCAAAACTTCCTTCGTAGGAATGCTGGCCAGTTGCTTGACACCATCCGCATCCAGCGACTTGCCGCCGTAAGAGCCGCCGCGAATCACCAACTTGTCGTTGGTCTTCGCGAATTCGGCAATCACTTTGGCGGCCGCGACCGCGTCTTCGGAAAACCCGTAAAGCAGCGGTCCGCTCATCTGCTCAGACGCCACTTCGAACGGGCCGCCAGCAACCGCGCGGCGAGCCAGCGTGTTTTTCAGCACGCTCAGGGTGACGCCGCTCGAGCGCGCGGTTGAGCGCAGGCGGGTCATGTCTGCCACCGCAATCCCGCGGTATTCGGCCAGCACAAGCGTTTGAGCTTTGGCCGCAAGCCCAGTCACTTCGGAAATGACCGCTTCCTTTTCACTGCGATTAAGACTCAAGGGTTAACTCCTTCTTCAAATGTGTCTGACGGCTCATCGCCCCCAGACACGCCTCGTTGCAGCGACCAAACTGTTGCCGGAAAAATCTCTTCTTTCGGTTCAGCGGGACCGCCATCTGCGTTGGCTTTCACCGATTAAGTGCCCGCATGGAGCACGCCAACGGTCTTGGATGGCCCGGAGCGATCGAAAGAACGTTCCGGCCCACCACCACGGCTACGGCGCAAGCCGCAACCAATCCCTCCGTCTGTTACGCCGCGATCGATTGCGTGTCGACGCGAACGCCCACACCCATCGTCGACGAAACTGCGATTTTCCTCAAGTACACGCCTTTGCTGGAAGCCGGCTTGGCTTTGGTCAAGGCTTCAATCAACGCAACAAGATTGCCTTGCAGCTTGTCGGATTCGAATGAGCGGCGGCCGATCGTGCCGTGCACGATGCCGGCCTTGTCGACGCGAAACTGAACTTGGCCGGCCTTTGCGTTCCTGACAGCCGTCGCGACGTCCGGCGTCACGGTGCCAACCTTGGGGTTCGGCATCAAGCCGCGCGGGCCCAGAATCTGCCCCAAGGTACCGACCACGCGCATGGCGTCCGGCGCGGCGATTACCACGTCGAACGGCATGTTGCCAGCCTTCACCTGCGCCGCCAGATCGTCCATGCCGACGATGTCGGCGCCCGCCGCCTTGGCTTCATCAGCCTTCGCGCCCTGCGCAAACACCGCCACGCGCTTGGTCTTGCCGGTGCCGTTGGGCATCACGACGGCGCCGCGCACCACCTGGTCCGACTTCTTGGCATCGATGCCGAGCTGCACCGCCACGTCGATCGACTCATCGAACT
>JBDTRV010000356.1:0-3800 GCA_039931475.1 Burkholderiales bacterium
GTTGATCCGGGTCGACGGTACGCCGTATCTAATCGATTGTGGATATGGCTGCGCGCGCCAACTCGTGAGCGCCGGCGTGCGCCTCGAGAACCTGTACCACATCTTCTTCACGCACATGCATTCGGATCACATGCTCGACTACGCCAGCGTGTTCTACAGTGCCTGGGCCACGGGGCTGAAAGAACCGATAGACGTCTACGGCATGCCGCCGCTCGATGAGATGACGGCCGCGTTTCTGGAAGCGCTGAAGTTCGACATCGACACCCGCATCGCGGACGAGGGTCGGCCCGACCTTAGAAAGCTCGTTCGACCGCACGAGTTCAGCAAGCCAGGTCTCATTTTCGAGAACTCGCAAGTCAAGGTGACCGCTGCGCGTGTGCGGCACCCGCCGATCCACGATGCGTTCGCGCTGCGCTTCGACATGGCCGACAAGTTGATCGTGATCTCCGGCGACACCGCGTATTCACCGGAATTGATCGAGCTCGCCAAAGATGCGGACATCCTTGTGCACGAAGCGATGTACCTGCCGGGCATCGACGCCCTGGCCAAGCGCGTCGCCAATGGCGCGACGCTCAAGGAGCACCTGCTCGCGAGTCACACCACCACCGAGGAGGTCGGCAAGGTCGCGGCGGCAGCTGGTGTCAAGAAGCTCGTGCTCACGCATTTCGTACCCGGCGACGATCCGTCGATCACCGACCCGATGTGGGCTGAACGCGTGCGCAAGCACTATCGCGGCGAGCTCGTCATCGGCAAGGATCTGATGGTGATCCGCTGAAGGGTCTGATCAAGCACAACGGGAAAATCCTGTCCAGCATCTGCCCATATCCGCCCAGGAGTTTCATATGACCATGCATCGCACCCAGGTCGCGATCATCGGCGCCGGCCCTTCCGGATTGCTGCTCGGGCAGCTGCTGAGTCGAGCCGGTATCGACAACATCGTGCTCGAACGCCAGAGCGGCGACTATGTGCTGAGTCGGATTCGCGCCGGCGTGCTCGAACAGACCACCTGCGATCTGCTCGAAGAAGCGGGCGTCGGCGAACGCATGCATGTAGAAGGCCTGCCGCACGGCGGCTTCGAGCTATGTTTTGGCGGCAAAAGGCACCGCATCGACATGCGGGGACTGACCGGCGGCAAGCAGGTCGTGGTCTATGGCCAGACTGAAGTTACGCGTGATCTGATGGAGGCGCGCGAGGCCAGCGGTGCGATGACGGTCTACGGCGCGGCCGACGTTGCGCTGCACGACTTCGACCCAGGTGCCAAACCGCGCGTGACCTATACCCACGTCGGCGAGCCACACGAGATCCGCTGCGACTTCATCGCGGGCTGCGACGGCTACCACGGCGTTAGCCGCGCAAGCGTTCCGCCCGACGCGTTGTCGGTCTATGAAAAGGTCTATCAGTTCGGCTGGCTCGGCGTGCTGGCCGATACCCCTCCGGTGTCGCACGAGTTGATCTACTCGAATCACGAACGCGGCTTCGCGCTGTGCTCGATGCGCTCGGCGACCCGCACGCGCTACTACTTGCAGTGTTCGCTGAAAGACAAGGTGGAGGACTGGAGCGACCAGATGTTCTGGGACGAGCTACGGCGCCGGCTTGACCCGGAGGCGGCCGAAAAACTGATCACCGGCCCCTCGATCGAAAAAAGCATCGCGCCGCTGCGCAGCTTCGTCGCCGAGCCGATGCGCTTCGGCCGGTTGTTCCTGGCCGGCGATGCTGCGCACATCGTGCCGCCGACGGGCGCCAAGGGGCTGAATCTTGCGGCTTCCGACGTGCGCTTTCTGTCGCATGCATTGATCGAGCATTATCAGCACCACAGCAACGACGGCATCGACCACTATTCGGAGCGCTGCCTGAACCGGATCTGGAAGGCAGAGCGCTTTTCCTGGTGGTTCACCGGCCTGATGCACAAGTTCCCTGAGACCGGCGCGATCGGGCAGAAACTGCAACTGGCCGAACTGAAATACCTCGTGAACTCGCGCGCGGCAGCGACGACGATTGCCGAGAACTACGTGGGGTTGCCGTTCGACTTTCCATCCTGAACGCCGACGGCGGCGCCTTACTGTGGCGACCGCTCCTTGTGTTGGATGCTGCAGCACATGACTTGCGAGATCGTTCGGCATGCCGAGGACAGGTTCATGCTGAATTGCTATATCTGGAAGATGAGGAAACGGGTTTCGCCCCGGCGGCGCAAGACGCAAAATTGAACTGAACGACGAAGCGAAAATTTGGAGAGCACGCAAATGATCATCGATTGTCACGGCCACTACACGACCGCGCCAAAAGCGCTCGAAACCTGGCGCAACCGCCAGATCGCGGGAATCAAGGATCCGGCGCAGATGCCCAAAGCCGCCGATTTGAACATCAGCGACGACGCGTTGCGCGAAACGATCGAGTCGAACCAGTTGCGCCTGATGAAGGAGCGCGGCAGCGACTTGACGCTGTTCTCACCGCGTGCCAGCTTCATGGCGCACCACATCGGTGACTTCGAAGTCTCATCCACCTGGGCCGCGATCTGCAACGAGCTTTGCTATCGCGTCTCCAAGCTTTTTCCGGACCACTTCGTCCCGGTCGCGATGCTGCCCCAGTCGCCCGGCGTCGACCCGAAGACCTGCATTCCCGAGCTCGAAAAGTGCATCAAGGAATACGGCAACGTCGGCATCAACCTGAACCCGGATCCTTCCGGCGGGCATTGGACTTCGCCGCCGCTGCCCGACCGCCACTGGTATCCGATCTACGAAAAAATGATCGAGCACGACATCCCCGCGATGATCCACGTGAGCACCAGTTGCAACCCGTGCTTTCACACCACCGGCGCCCACTATCTGAACGCCGACACGACCGCGTTCATGCAGTGCCTCACCTCCGATCTGTTCACGGATTTCCCCAAGTTGCGCTTCATCATTCCGCACGGCGGCGGCGCGGTTCCGTACCACTGGGGGCGCTTCCGGGGCCTTGCGCAGGAGCTCAAGAAACCCCTCTTGTCCGAGCATCTGCTGAACAACATCTTCTTCGACACTTGCGTCTACCACCAGCCGGGCATCGACCTGCTGAACACCGTGATTCCGGTGAAGAACGTGCTGTTCGCCTCTGAGATGATCGGCGCGGTGCGCGGCATCGACCCCGAAACCGGCCACTACTACGACGACACCAAGCGCTACATAGAAAATAGCAAACTATTGAGCACAGACGAGCGAAATCAGGTATTTGAAGGTAATGCGCGGCGGGTTTTCCCGCTTCTAGACGCCCAGTTGAAAGCCAAGGGCAAATAAGGAGCGACCATGAGCATGAACCAGTTGGGCATCGTCAAGCGCAACATCCAGCGTGCCGACCGGGCGGCGGTCGAAAAACTCTCTCGCTTCGGCTCGGCCACCATCCACGAAGCGATGGGCCGGGTCGGGTTGATGAAGATTTACATGCGGCCGATCTACGCCGGCGCCCACGCTTGCGGCACGGCAGTGACCGTGCTCTTGCAGCCTGGCGACAACTGGATGATGCACGTCGCGGCCGAGCAATTGCAGCCGGGCGACATCGCCGTCGCGGCCTGCACCGCGGACAACACCGACGGCTTCTTCGGCGACCTGCTGGCCACCAGCTTTCAGGCGCGCGGCGCGGTGGGCCTCGTGATCGACGGCGGCTGCCGCGACGTGAAGGAGCTGCACGCGATGAACTTCCCGGTCTTCAGCCGCGCCATCAGCGCCAAGGGCACGATAAAGGCAACACTTGGATCGGTCAACATCCCGGTGGTCTGCGCCGGCGCGATCGTGAACCCGGGCGACGTCGTGATCGCCGATGACGACGGC
>JBDTRV010000357.1:0-3798 GCA_039931475.1 Burkholderiales bacterium
TCGGCTCCAGATCGTGGCAGCGCTCGATCAGCTCTTCGAGCCGATGTGCTTCGACTTGCCGTTGCTGGCGCACCGCCGACGCCAGAACCTCCAGCGTCGCGGTCGCAACCACGAGCCCTGCCGGATCCATGCATTGGCCGTCCAGAATGACGATTCCCAGGCCCCCACGCTTCTCGCGCACCGAGAGCCGGATTGACAGCGCAGCGGCGACCGGTAAAGCGCCCTTGAGTTGCACCGAAATCGCGCGGATCGCGCTGCCGGGTCCGGGCAAGTCCGAACCGACCAGCGCCGTCAGCATGGCCGTGACGATGCCGGCGGCCGCCTGGCTCGCATCGGGGCCACCAGCTTCGCCCGATTCACCGAAAGCCGCGGCCCATGCTCGCAGGTCACCCGCCTGCAAAGCGCGCTGGGCCAACGCGGCGTCACCGATGGCGATTTCGCCGAAGGTCTTGTTCGAGAGGGTCGGCATCATTGCATCGCCCTGGCTCGGGACCCGTTGTAATTCGTTGCACCTTTTGGTCGAGCCGTTGTTGCAACATCGTCCGAGTTCTCGACGGGCACGGCCAGCACTTTGGACAGCCGGGCCATGCGCTCGTCACCGGCCGCACTTAGCGGATCGCCCGCCTCGGCGATCGCGCGCACTTGCTCCATCAACTCCTTGCGCGCCTTCGCGCCCGTCACCAGCGATGCAAGCGCCTCGAGCGCGCGCTCGGGGTCGGGCTGAAGAACGAAAAACTGATCTTTCACCAGCGCCTTGAACCGGGCGAGCGAGAGATGCATGAACCGCTGGCGCGCGGCGTTAAGAGCGAGCGCCCTGCGTTGGTCGATCGCCCGCTCGGCAGCGATCACGTACAGAACCGCGCGGGTCAGGGCTTCATCGAAGCCGCCGACCTTCAGACGGGCCGCATGGGCATCCATTTGCGCCTTTCGCGCTGCCCGCTGTTCGGTGGAGCCGCCGGGCTGCGGTCGCACCTCGCTGTTCGGATCGAGCCCCAGCATTGCCTGCACCCCGGGCGATCCGTAGAAGCCGAAGAAGAACTGCTCCTGCGCTTTGTCGCGCGCCGCGCGAGACGCGTCCAACGCCGCGGTGATCTGATCCGAAACCTGCGTTTGCAACGTCAGGAACGGGTTGTCGGCCGCCACCGGTTGGCGCGCGCCGGTCACGGCGGCGGCCAGCTCTTGCACGCCCTTCATCCAGGGGTTGCGGTCACCGAACATCGTGTAGCTCAGGCGCAGCGGGTCCATTGCGCGGGCCAGGTTGGCCGTCGACCGGTTGGCAAGCGCGCGCAGCCAGGGCTGCAAGAAGCGGCGGTAGAGCGCGAGGTTGACCTGTGACAGTCTGGCCGCGGCCGCAAAGGCTCGGTCATCCTCGGCAGTGTTTCGGCCAAAGGCGCGCAGGTCGTCGAACGAGCGGCTCTCAAAGCAGGAAAACCAGTCGCCGGTGACGAAGCCGGTCGTCGGTGCACCGGTCGGTCGCGGCGAAATCACCATTTCGTAAAGACCGGGCGGCAGACAGTCGATCACGTCCATCATCTGAGCGAACTCTTCGTCCTCTTTCGCACCCACCTTGGACGAGACGAAGATGCCGAGGTGACCGATGGTCTGGTTCACGCAATACACGATCGTTCGTCCACTGGCGCGAACCTCGTCCGCATCCCGATACAGATCGAGGATCCAGCCGAGGGTCTGCTGCGGCGGACTGATGTTGTCCCCCAACGAAGTGAAGACGATGATCGGCGAGCTGATGGTGCGCAGGTCGAAGGTGGTGCCATCGCTCGCGCGCAACTCGTTGCGGGTCAGCTTGTCGCCGATGAAGAGGTTGTCCACCAGGAACTGCAACTCGTCGCCGTTCAACTGGATGAAGTCGCCCCACCATTTCTCGAACGCGAGGTAGCGTTCGGCATCGGTGTCCACATGCGCATAGACCTCATATTGCTTGCCCCACAGCCAATTGGCCGGATTCAGCAGGTCGAAGTTCATGATCAACGACGTTCCGTCGATCTTGCCCTTGCCCAGGTCGCTTGCCAGCGCGGTGAGCCAACTGCCGCCCAGCAGGCCGCCCGCATAGCGCATCGGATTTTTGCCGCGCACGCCCTGCCAGTACGACATCGGTGCGCCCGCGACCAGACAAGGGCCGAACAGATCGGGCCGCAAAACGGCGACCATCAGCGTCTGGTAGCCGGCTTGGCAGTTGCCGATCGCGAACGGACGCGGTGCATCCGGATGCAGTTCGACCACGCGCTCGAAGAAGCGCACCTGCCCCTCGACCACATCCAGAAACTGCTGGCCCGGCGCCGGCACGGCGCTAAAGCCGATGAAGTAAACCGGGTGGCCGGCGGCCAGCGCGTCGCCGATTTCGCTTTCTGCCTTGAAGCCGCCGATGCCGGGACCCTGGCCGGCCCGCGGGTCCACCACCACGACGGGGCGTTTGGTGGGATCGGTCGTCATAGCCGGCGGCGCAACGATGCGTGACAGCGAGTAGTTGATGGGACGCGGCAACGAGCGTCCGTCCATCAGCAACTGGTGCTCGAAGCGCAGCACGGTCGCCAGCGGCCGCGCCGTGATTTCGATCTCTTCGTCGCCGCGCCGCCGCATCAAGTCCAGGAAGAGAATGCTGCGCTGGAGCGCGTCGACGGCGTATTGTGGCCAGGCGTTCATCGGGTTGCTCGCCGTTGCCGGAGTCTGTGCAGCGCCTGTATCGTGGCGTCGTGCCTGCTCGTGCCGCTGGGGTCGAACCGCGTTCGCCCTCGCATCCGTGCTCAACGGAGTTTCCTGATCGTCTTGTACTTCCATAACAACCTCGTGCCTTGTTGTCAATCAGTCTGGGTGGACGACCGGTGCTGCGCCAGTGCCGTTCGTCATTCGTTGGGGGACCCTTCATGACCATGGTCACAGTATTGGCAGCGATGCAACTAACCAGCGCCGCCCTCGGTCAGAATCAATGCATTTCAAGCGGACGGAAGCGAGTCTCAAGAAATTCTGGCCATGTTGATCAGTGATGTTTCAAATCGCGCGCAAGGCGCGGTGGTAGAGCCCACCGATGGCGCGGCTCGTGCATCCATTGCATATGGCGCATCCAACGTCGCGAGCGGCCGGCCCTTGCCGCTCGGCCTGCACGATTGCATCGACGGCTTCAACTTCGCGCTGTTCAGCCGGCACGCGACGCGGGTCGAACTGCTGCTGTTCGACGACGCTCGGGCAACCGCCCCGTCGGCCATGATCGCGCTCGATCCGGCACGGCACCGGACTGGCGACGTCTGGCACGTACTGATGGAAGGCCTGCGCTTCGGTCACGCTTACGCCTGGCGATTAGACGGCCCGATCGCGCCGGAACAAGGGCTGCGCTTCGACGCTAGCAAGATGCTGCTCGACCCGTATGCGCTGGCGGTTAGCGGCTCGCGGTATCCGGGTGCACGCGCGGTCGCTTGGGGCATCGATGGCTCCAAGGCCGACGTCGCCAACGCGCAGCCGCAACAAAAATGCCTCGTCGTGCCGCGGCGCTTCGATTGGCAGGCAACGCGCCGACCGAAGATACCGTGGTCGGAAACGGTCATCTACGAAACCCACGTTCGCGGTCTGACGGCGCATCCGTCGTCTGGCGTGTCGGCGCCCGGAACGTTTCTCGCGGTGGTGGAGAAAATCCCCTTCCTGCGCGGACTCGGCGTCACGGCCGTCGAGTTGCTTCCGGTGCAGGAATTCAGCGATTGCGAGATGGCGTTCGACACGGCGGGCAATGCAAGGGTGCGCGCCAACTACTGGGGCTACAACACCGTGGCTTTTTTCGCTCCCAAGGAAGGT
>JBDTRV010000358.1:0-3787 GCA_039931475.1 Burkholderiales bacterium
TCCGCGCGGAACCCGCTAAGGCTTGCGACCCAACAAAATACGTCTCAGCACCACCGCATCGTTGTGCTCTTCGTCGCGGGCTGAATAGACAAGCGTGACCTTGCCTTCGCGCGCCAGATCGCGCAGTTGCTCGAACGGCTCGGGGTTCTGACGCACCTCATCCGCATAGCGATCCTGGAATTCCGCCCAGCGCGCCGGATCGTGCCCGAACCACTTCCTGAGTTCGGTGCTCGGGGCCAGATCCTTCAACCACAGATCGAGGGCGGCGGCGTCCTTGCTGACGCCGCGCGGCCACAGTCGATCGATCAGCACCCGGGTGCCGTCGTGGTCAGCGGCCGGTTCATACGCTCGTTTCAGCGTGACGTTGCCGGCGGCGATGTGCGTGCTCATCGGGTCACTCCCAGGGTTCGGTCCAAGCCGGATTCAGGCCGATCCCGGCCGATTCACCCGGTGTGGCCGCCCTGCTTGGCCGCCACCTGATTCATCGTGTCCAGCGCCAGATTCGAATGCGCGTAAGCACCTCCGGCTCGCATCTCGGCGGCCACCCAGATCGCTTCCATCACCTCCTGCTGCGTCGCGCCCTTGCGCAACGCGCTCGCGGTGTGGCCGCGGATGCAATACGGGCATTGCGTGACGTGGGCCACCGCGATGGCGATCAGGTCCTTCGTCTTGGAGGAAAGCGCACCGTCGGCAAACACGCTTTCGCTGAACGCCTTGAATGCGTCCGCGGTGGCCGGCGTCAGCTTCTGCCGCTGCTGGTGCAGTTCCCTGGATGGTTCGGGGTACATCTTGTCTTCCATGACGCTCTCCTTGGTAGTTTCAAGCAGTCACGCGCTCGCGGCGAGCGCGCGTTCGAACTCGACTTCACTGCGCAGGCCTTCGAGGTCGCGGTGCACGACCGCCACGGCCAGCTTCTTGCCACCCAGGCGATACGTGAGCTTGCAATCGCGCGTGGCCAGCGAGCCGTCGATCTCGACCTGGTCGAAGTTTTTGGCATGCCCGACATAGGCCAAGCCGAAGTCGTACTGCTCTGTCCAGAAAAACGGCACCATGTCGAACAGCTCGCGCCGCCCCAGCATGTTGCGCGCCGCCACCTGGCCCTGGCGCTCGGCCACGACCCAGTGTTCCACCCGGATCGCCTCGCCGCTCAAGCCGTCCGGCCAGCGCGCTATGTCGCCGGCCGCGTAGATGCCGGCCACGCTCGTTGCCAGATACCGGTCGACGCTGACGCCGCGATCGACGGCGAGTCCAGCCTGTTCGGCCAGGGCGAGCGCCGGGCGCACGCCGATGCCGACGACGACCAGGTCGGCGTCGAGCACATCGCCGTTGGCAAGCGTCACCGCGTGTTCGCCGATCGACGCCACTGTCGCGCCCAGATGAAAGTGAACGCCGTGCTCTTCATGCAGTTGGCGCAGGAACGCACCAACCTCGGCGCCCAGCACGCGCTCCATCAGCACGGTTTCGCGCCCGACGACATGCACGTCGATGTTTCGGGCGCGCAGCGATGAAGCGACTTCGAGTCCGATGAAACTGGCGCCGATGACGACTGCCTTCGTCGCTTGCTTCGCCGCCGCGACGAGCGCGCGGCTGTCGGCCCAGGTGCGCAGATAGTGCACGTGCTGCCGTTCCGCGCCTGGCACGTCGAGCTGCACCGGCTCGGCGCCGGTAGCCAGCAGCAGCGCATCCCAAACGTGGCGGCTGCCGTCCTCGAGTTGCACTTGGCGCTTTGCGGTATCGATGGCGGCGACGCGCGCATTCAACTTCAGGTCGATGCGCTGATCGCGGTAAAAGTCGGCCGAGCGCAGCGCAATCCAGTCTTCGGGTGCCTTGCCGGCCAGATAGTCCTTCGACAGGTTGGGTCGATCGCAAGGCAGCGAGTCGTCGGCGCTGAGCAAGGTGATCGTGCCCTCGTAGCGCTCGCGCCGCAGCATCTCGGCCGCCGCATTGCCTGCCGCTCCGCCGCCGACGATAACGATGGCTGTGGGTATATCGGCCGCGCCCGGCGCACGTTTCGGATGCGTTGCCGCAGGCTCGATCTTGTCGCCGACGTAGACCAAGCCGCCGCGCTGCTCGACACGCCGGCACGACACCGCGTTCAGCGCTGGCGCGCGCAGCGCCTCGCCGGTGCGCAGGCTGAAGCACGCGTGGTGCCATGGACATCTCACCGTGTCGCCTTCCACCAGCCCCTCTGCCAGCGGCCCGCTGTAGTGCGTGCAAACGGCACCGATGGCGAACAACTCATTGCCGCGGCGCACCACGATCGTCGGTTCACCCTGCGCATGCCCGAGCAGCGGCACCGCTTCGCTCAGCGCCGACGCCGGCATGCCCTTGCACAGATCGGGTCCGGCAAGCTCGGTGTTTTCGTCACTCATGGCAATCCTCTGGGCAGCGGCAATGTATCAGTGCACTCTAGACGTTTGTTTCATGTTCGGTGCGATAGCACGCTTGACCACCCGCCCGCCCGTCATGGCATGTATTTCCACGACGGAAGGGGCGGCAGGCACCCAGCGTCAGTGCAATGGAGCCAGTTTCACGCCCTTGACTTTCAACGCCTGCGCGACGTCATACATCGCCTGGTTGAGAATTTTGTGGGTGTTTTCATCGGCCGCATGACTGAACTTGGCGTCGATGTCCATCATCACCTTGACGTGGATGTCGTGCGACAACGTCTTGTCGAACAGGTAGCCGGACCACCAGGTGCCGTCAGGCGTCGTGCCTGCACTCACCAGTGTGTGAGCCAGTTTCTCGCCCTTGAGGTCGGCTGGCGCCGCCGGCAGCTTGACACCCGCTTCGGTGGCGCGCTTCAACCCGTCCTTGACGGCGAAGGTCATGCCGTCGATGAAGTTGGTCACGTTTTCCTTTCCGTACTGCTTTTCAAGCTTTGCGACTTCGGCATGGACCGTCTTCTCGCCGAGCATCGACACCAGAGCCTTGGCAAAACTGAAGTCGTCCGCGCCACCACCGGCCTTGACCAGCGCCGCCGTGGCGTCCAGCGCCGGAGCGCCGCTGTACACGGGTCCGCCGAACCAGTTCATTTCAGCCTGGGAGGTATGCGCTGCTTTGGGCGCTTCGTCGGCGGCGACCACGACGCCGCCAAACATCGCGCCACCCAAGGCCAATACGGTCACCAGTACGTTTTTGTGCAATTTCATCGCCAACTCTCCTGTAAATGGAAGTGATAGTGGAACTGGAAGCGCCACGTCGTTAAGGGCCGCAGCATCGATTCACGCATTTGCGCAAAACCAACCAGAAAGATACATGCCCAACCTGTCTCCGTCGCTCACGGTTCATT
This sequence comes from Burkholderiales bacterium, assembly GCA_039931475.1. Lineage (GTDB taxonomy): Bacteria > Pseudomonadota > Gammaproteobacteria > Burkholderiales > Burkholderiaceae_C > JBBPYC01. The sequence goes on from JBDTRV010000358.1 coordinate 3,293, forward strand.
GAGTTGAATGCAACCAGGCTATCTCGTCTGTCCTTTGGCGGACAGACGCACCGCTTGCAAGGCTGAATGCTTTTGATGAATAGGTGCCTCCATCATGTCCAGGGATTCCCCTGCCATCGCGCCAGCCCGGGAGTCGGCGCAAAGCGAGATCGATGATCGGGTGATCGCGCGCGTCCTGAGTGCGTATATCGCCTTCGCCACACTTTGGCTGCTTTTTGCCACCGGCATCGGTGTCGTGCTGGCCTACAAGTTCGGCGCCCCCGACTTCGGCCCTGGACCGTGGCTCACGTTCGGCCGGCTACGCCCAATCCACACCAATGCCACGTTCTACGGATGGTCCAGCATCGCGCTGGTCGGGCTGGCTTACTACGTCGCCGTGCGTAGCTCGCGCACGCCGTTGTACAGCGCGAAGCTCGCGTGGCTCGGACTGGTGCTGTTCAATGTGGCCGCGCTGGCCGGGACGGTCGCGCTCGACCTGGGCTACAACGACGGCAA
>JBDTRV010000359.1:0-3785 GCA_039931475.1 Burkholderiales bacterium
CGGCCGACATCTGCATGATCTTGTCCAGCGGCAAATACAGCAGGTTCGAGTTCTGGTTCGAGTCGACCAGAATCTTCGAGACGTTCGAGTAGATCTGCTGCATGGTGTCCAGGTACATCCGCTCGCGCGTGACCTGCGGCGCCTTTTCGTATTCGTTCAGCACCGAGGAAAAACGCTGCGCGTCGCCCTGCGCCTGCGACACGATGCGCGACTTGTAGCCGTCAGCCTCTTCCTTCAGGCGCGAGGCGGCACCGACCGCGCGCGGCACCACGTCGTTCGCATAGGCCTGTGCCTCGTTCTTCGCGCGCTCGCGCTCCTGACCGGCCTTGAGCACGTCGTCGAACGCGGGCTGGACCTGCTCGGGCGGCCGCACGCCACCTTGCTGCAAGTTGACCGCGACCACCTCGATGCCCACCTTATAGAGATCCAGCATGCTCTGCATCAATTTGCGCACTCTCGGACCGATCTGATCGCGTTCCTCGGCCAGCGCCGAGTCCATTCGCATCTTGCCGACCACTTCGCGCACCGCGGTTTCGGCCGACTGAACCACCGCCTGGTTCGGATTCTTGCTCTCGAACAGAAACGCGCGCGCGTCTTTCAGCCGGTACTGCACCGCGAACTTGATTTCGACGATGTTCTCGTCCTCGGTCAGCATCGCCGAGTCCTTTAGTCCGGTGGCTTTGATGACCTGGTCGCGGCCGACGTCGACCGAGCGAATCTGCGTGACGAACACTGGCTCGTGGCTTTCGATCGGATACGGCAGCCGCCAGTGCAGACCGGCGCCGACGGTCGACTGGTATTTACCGAACTGCGTGATCACCGCCTGCTGACCTTCCTGCACGATAAAAAAGCCGGTGCCTAGCCAGATCAGCAATGCGATCGCCGCGATCAGGCCAATGCCGACCCCAGCGCTCTTCATGTCGGGCTGAAAGCCGCCACCACCACCACCGTTGTTGCCACCGCCATCGGGCCGCTTCGGTCCTTTTTTACCGAAGCCGCCGAAAAAGCGGTTGATCTTGCGGTTCAGGTCGCGATAGAGCTCGTCGAGGTCGGGCGGCCCCTGGTTCTTGCCGCCGCCGCCTTGTGCGCGCGGAGGCTGGCGTTGCTCGCCATCATCTTGCGAAGGCGGCCTGCGATCGCTTTCGGGTACGTCACCGTCTGGCTTATCGCCATCGGCCGGCTTGTCTTCGCCCCGGCCCCAGCGCGGGTCGTTCAGATTGAACATGCCGCGTACGCGGGCGCCGGGCCCGGCCCAGCGGGTCGGCAGGTTTGCTTTCATTCGCTTGTCGATCTTCCTGTGTTGGTTGCGCGGATTGTGCCGAATGGCTTCATGCGGGCTGCGGTGCCGGTTGGCCGTTGTGCGCGAGCGCGGCATCGGCGGCCATTGCCAATTGCCCGCGCAGTTCCGAAAGGCCCTGACCGCTGCTGGCGCTCGCGAAAATCCGCGGCATCTGCACACCGCCCAGCTCGAACGTGTCCGACAGTTGCAGTGGCATGCGTGCGTTTTCAAGCAGGTCAAGCTTGTTGAACACCAGCAGTTGCGGAACGTCCTGGGCGCCGATCTCGGCCAGCACCCTCTGTACTTCAGCGATTTGCTCGGGATGGGCCGGATTCGCGGCGTCGACCACGTGCAGCAGCAAATCGGCGTCGACCGCCTCCTGCAACGTTGCCTGAAACGCTTCGACCAAGCCGTGCGGCAGATCTCGGATGAATCCGACAGTGTCCGACAGCGAGACGATGCGACCGATGCCGGTATCTTCGTTGCCCAGATAGAGCTGGCGCGTGGTGGTGTCGAGCGTCGCGAACAACTGATCGGCCGCGTAAGCGCGGGCCTTGACCAGGGCGTTGAACAGCGACGACTTGCCCGCGTTGGTGTAGCCGACCAGCGAGATGTTGAAGGTCTGCTGCCGCTCCCGGCGCCGACGCTGCGTGTTGCGCTGGCGCTTAACCTTGACCAGCCGCTCCTTGATGCGCTTGACCTGATCTCCGATCATGCGCCGGTCGAGCTCGATCTGCGCCTCGCCCGGGCCGCCGCGCGCACCGATTCCGCCGCGCTGACGCTCCAAGTGCGACCAGCGCCGCACCAGACGGGTCGACAGATACTGCAGCCGCGCCAGTTCCACCTGCATCTTGCCCTCGTGGCTGCGCGCGCGCTGCGCGAAGATTTCGAGAATCAGCAAAGTGCGGTCGTTGACGGGCAGTTCCAGCGCGCGCTCCAGATTGCGCTGCTGTGCCGGACTCAACGCCTGATCGAACAGCACTTCTGTGGCTCCGAACTGCAGCGCGGTTTGCTTGATCTCCTCCGCCTTGCCGCTGCCGACAAACAACGCGGCGTCCGGTGCGGCGCGTTTGCACGCAATCCGCGCGACCGGCCGCATGCCGGCGGTCTGCGCCAGCAAACCGAGCTCTTCGAGGTCCACATCGAAATGCGGCGCGCCGAAATCCACGCCCACCAGAACGACGGGCGCGGGCGCGGATTTCTGCGGTGCGGAAACGCTCAAGTCGCGGACAACGGAGGGCTGAGCCTCCTTGAGAAATACGAAAACACGATCGAGCGCATCAAGCGGCGCTTTCCGCGTCGGGCGTTTCGGCTTGCGAGAAGTTCACCGCGCGCCCGGGCACGATGGTGGAAATCGCGTGCTTGTATACCATCTGCGTGACCGTGTTGCGCAGCAGCACCACGTACTGATCGAAAGATTCGATCTGGCCCTGAAGCTTGATGCCGTTGACGAGATAAATCGACACCGGTACATGCTCCCTGCGCAAGATGTTGAGAAAAGGATCCTGAAGAAGCTGGCCTTTGTTGCTCACGATATGTTCCGTGTTTGAAGGGCCTCATCCCTCGCACTCCCGCCAAAGAGTCACGAAGCCCCGAAGTTGTTGTTGATGCTGGCGGACCTTAACATACGGCCCCGTCTGTAACCTTAAGTGCCGCTCTAATCCCATGTGGGCTTTCAGCGCCCGTCTTCAAGCTTTGCCGGCGTAGGGATTCTCTGAAGTTTTGAGTTCAATCCTGAGCGGAGTTCCCACCAGGTTGAATTCTTTGCGCAGACGCCCCTCCAGAAAACGCTTGTAAGCGTCGGTGACGTGATTCAGCGAATTGCCGTGGATCACAACCACCGGCGGGTTCATGCCGCCCTGGTGCGCATAGCGCAGTTTGGGGCGGAACATGCCGGCGCGTCGGGGCGCTTGGAACTGCACCGCCTCCAGAAGAAGCCGGGTCAGCATCGGGGTCGACATCTTGCAGTTCGCCGCCTTGTGAGCCTGCGCGATCGACGCCCAGACCGGCCCGAGGCCCTGCCGACGCGTGGCCGAAATCATGTGGATGGTCGCGAATTTGAGAAACGCGAGCCGAGTCTCGATCGAGCGCTGCACCAATTGCCGCTGGTAATCATCGACCGCGTCCCATTTGTTGATCGCCAGCACCACCGCGCGGCCGGATTCGAGGATGTAGCCTGCGATGTGCGCGTCTTGATCGGTCACGCCCTGCGTCGCGTCGAGCAGCAGCAGCACCACATTGCAGGATTCGATCGCTTGCAAGGTCTTGACCACCGAAAATTTCTCGATCGCCTCGAACACCTTCCCCTTGCGGCGCAGGCCGGCCGTGTCGATCAGCTCGAAGCGCTGGCCGGCGCGCTCGAACGGCACAGAAATGGCGTCGCGCGTGGTGCCCGGCAGATCGAACGCGACCAGCCGCTCTTCGCCGAGCCAGGTGTTGATGAGAGTGGACTTGCCGACGTTCGGCCGGCCCGCGACCGCGAGCTTGATCGCGCCGCTGGCGGCCT
>JBDTRV010000360.1:0-3781 GCA_039931475.1 Burkholderiales bacterium
CCGCCGCTTCGCCCTGTCTGCCTCGTGCAGGCAGGGCGGGGGCGGGGCTGAAGCGGTTTCATGATCAAGCGCATCTTCCTGCTGCTGTTCGTTTTGGTGTTGCTGCTCGCAGCCGCGGTGGCGGTGAACACGCTGCGCCAGGAATCGCGCCAGATCGCGGTCGCGGCCGCACCGCCGACGCAGATCGATGAAACCGGCGTGGCCGGTCGGCTTGCCGGGGCGGTGCGCTTCAAGACAGTGTCGAGCCAGGGCGATCCGGAGCAGAACGGCGAGGAGTTCCGCAAGCTGCACATGTACCTCGAGCAGCGCTTCCCGAAGGTGCACCGCACGCTCGAGCGCGAACTCGTCGGGAATTTGAGCCTGCTCTACAAATGGCCCGGCAGCGATCCGAATGCGCTGCCGATCTTGCTAATGGCGCATCAGGACGTGGTGCCGATCGCGCCCGGCACCGAGGGCGGCTGGAAGGCCGAGCCATTTGCAGGCGAAATCAAGGACGGCTTCGTCTGGGGCCGTGGCGCCTGGGACGACAAGGGCAACCTGATCGCGCAGCTTGAAGCGATGGAGATGCTGGCGCGCTCCGGCTTCAAGCCGCGCCGCACGATCTATCTCGCATTCGGCGCGGACGAAGAAGTCGGCGGCTTGCGGGGTGCGGCCGAGATTGCGCGCTTGCTCAAGTCGCGCAATGTCAAGCTCGACTTCGTGATTGACGAGGGTTTGCTGATAACCGAGGGCATCATGCCGGGCCTTTCCAAACCGGCCGCGCTGATCGGCATCGCCGAAAAAGGCTACCTCTCCGCGGTGCTCAAGGTCAACGCCACGCCCGGCCATTCGTCGATGCCGCCAGCGAAAGGAACGAGCGCGATTGCAATGATGAGCAGCGCACTGAAGGCGCTCGAAGACGACCAGATGCCCGGCAAGATCCGCGGCGTCGCACGCGAAATGTTCGAGACGCTGGCGCCCGAGATGAGCGGTTTCAACCGGGTCGCGCTGTCGAACCTGTGGCTGTTCGCCCCCATCGTGCAGGCGCAACTCGAAAAAGGCGCAAGCACCAATGCGATGCTTCGCACGACTACCGCGCTGACCATGGTGAACGCCGGCAACAAAGACAACGTACTTCCCGGAGGCGCCGAGGCCACCGTGAACTTCCGCCTGCTCCCGGGAGACACGCGCGAGTCGGTGCTGCAGCACGTGAAGTCGGCAACGGGCAGCGACCTATTCACCGTGACGACGCTGCCCGGAAGCTCCGAACCGTCGCCCGTATCCCCCACCACTTCGAGTTCCTATCAGTTGATCGCGCGCACCATGCGGTCGCTGTTTCCTGATGTGGTGATCGCACCCGGCCTCATGATCGCAGCCACCGACTCGCGCTATTTCAGCGCCATCAGTGACCATGTCTACCGCTTCTCGCCGGTGCGAGCGAATGCCGACGACCTGAAGCGCTTCCATGGGACCAACGAGCGCATTTCGAGCGCGAACCTTGCCGAACTGGTGCGTTTTTATTTCCAGTTGGTTCAGAACGCGCAGGCCGCGCCAGCCTGATCTTTTTCCTTCTCCCCCATCCACTTCAAGAGGCACTGTCATGACCAAAGCCGTCATCGTTTCCACCGCCCGCACACCGCTCGCAAAAAGCTTCAAGGGCTCGTTCAACATGACCCATGGCGCCACATTGGGCGGCCATGCGGTCAAGCACGCGATCGAACGCGCCGGCATCGACGCTGGCGAGGTCGACGACGTGATCATGGGCTGCGCCAACCCGGAAGGCGCCACTGGCGCCAACATCGCGCGCCAGATCGCGCTGCGCGCCGGCTGCCCGATCACGGTGTCGGGTCAGACGGTGAACCGCTTCTGTTCATCCGGCCTGCAGACGATTGCGCTTGCGTCGCAACGCATCATCGCGGGCGAGGCCGACGTGTTCGTTGCCGGTGGCGTCGAGAGCATCTCGTGCGTGCAGGCCAACATGAACACGCACATGCTGGCCGACCCTTGGCTAGTCAAGAACAAGCCCGAGATTTATTGGAACATGCTGCAGACGGCCGAGCAGGTCGCCAAGCGCTACAACATCGGCCGCGATGCGATGGACGAATATGGCGCGGCGAGCCAGCAAAGGGCCGCCGCCGCGCTCGAAGCCGGGAAGTTCAAGGACGAGATTGCGCCGATCACGGTCATGGCCGGTGTCGCCGATCCTCAACTCGGCTTGCGCAGCAAGGAAGTCACGGTCGAGAACGACGAAGGCATCCGCCCCGGCACCACCAAGGAAGGCATCAGCGGCATCAAGCCCGCAATTCCCGGTGGCGTCATCTCGGCCGGCAATGCGAGTCAGTTCTCCGACGGTGGTGGCGCCTGCGTCGTGGTCAGCGAGGAGTATGCGCAGAAAAAGGGATTGAAGCCGCTCGGCCGTTTCCTCGGCTTCGCGGTGGCCGGCTGCGAGCCGGACGAGATGGGCATCGGTCCGGTGTTCGCGGTGCCGAAGGTTCTGAAGCGCCTGGGCCTGAAGGTCGAGGACATCGACTTGTGGGAGTTGAACGAAGCGTTCGCGGTGCAGGTGATCTACTGCCGCGACAAGCTCGGCATCCCGCACGACAAGCTCAATGTCAACGGCGGCGCGATTGCGGTGGGGCATCCCTATGGCGTGAGTGGCCAGCGGTTGACCGGTCATGCGCTGATAGAAGGCAAGCGGCGCGGCGCGAAGAAGGTCGTCGTCACGATGTGCATCGGCGGCGGCATGGGCGCGGCTGGCGTCTTCGAGGTGTTGTAGAACCGGCCCGATGAACGTCTTGCGCACTCCCGAAGAACGGTTTGCCGACCTGCCCGGCTTCCCGTTCGCTCCGAACTATGCGGAGATCGAGGGCCTGCGCATGCACTATGTCGACGAAGGGCCGCGCGATGCGCAGGTGACTGCGCTGTGCCTGCACGGCCAGCCGACCTGGAGTTACCTGTACCGCAAGATGCTCCCGGTGTTTACCGCTGCCGGCTTGCGCGTGGTGGCACCGGACTGGTTCGGCTTTGGCCGATCCGACAAGCCCGATGCTGACGACTGGTACACGTTCGAGCGCCATCGCGATTCGATGCTGGCGTTCGTGCAGCAACTCGATCTGCGCCATGTGATGCTGGTTGTGCAGGACTGGGGCGGCCTGCTCGGCCTGACTTTGCCGCTGGTGCAGCCCGAGCGCTATACGCGCCTGCTCGTGATGAACACCGGCCTTGGCACGGGTGCCGTGACGGAGGGCTTCAGGCAGTGGCGTGCGTATGCTGCATCGCAGCCGGATCTCTCGGTTGGCAAGCTAATCAAGCGCGGCACGTCGGTCCTGAGCGATTTGGAAGCGGCGGCATACGATGCTCCGTTTCCCGATCAGAGCTACAAAGCCGGCGTGCGCGCATTCCCCAATCTCGTTCCGGATCATGCGGATGCTCCCGGCGCCGCCATCAGCCGCGAAGCGGCCGAGTTCTGGAAGAACCGCTGGGGTGGCGAGAGCTTCATGGCGATCGGCATGACAGACCCTGTGCTCGGGCCACCCGCCATGCAATCGCTGCACCGCCAGATCCGCAATTGCCCACCGCCGATGGAGGTGCCGGATGCCGGTCATTTCGTGCAAGAGTGGGGCGGCCCGGTGGCAACCAACGCCCTGCGCTATTTCAAGCTGAACCATGCTGCGTGACACGATCGACTTCCTGCTGCACGACTGGCTGAACGTCGAGCAGCTCGCCGAGCGCGAGCGCTTTACCGAGCATTCGCGCGAGACCTTCGACGCGGTGCTCGACACCTGCGAGCGCATCGCGCGCG
>JBDTRV010000361.1:0-3773 GCA_039931475.1 Burkholderiales bacterium
TTTGCCGCGGTAGATCAGGCCCTGCTCGTACAGGCGCACGAAGGTTTCGGTTACCGCTTGCGAGAGCTTCTCGTCCATCGTGAAGTATTCGCGGCCCCAGTCGACGCTGTCGCCCATGCGGCGCATCTGGGTGGTGATGGTGTTGCCCGACTGCACTTTCCACTCCCAGACCTTGGCGCTGAAGGCCTCACGGCCAAGTTCGTGCCGGCTCGTGCCTTGCTCCTGCAACTGGCGCTCGACCACGATCTGCGTCGCGATGCCCGCGTGGTCGGTGCCCGGCACCCAGACGGTGTTGACGCCTTTCATGCGGTGATAGCGCGTCAGGCTGTCCATGATCGTCTGGTTGAACGCATGGCCCATGTGCAAGGTCCCGGTGACGTTCGGCGGCGGAAGCTGGATCGCGAACGATGGCGCGTCGGTCTTGGCTTGGCCCGTACCGCGATAGCCAGCGCGGCCGTAACCGCGCCGTTCCCACTCCGGCCCCCAGCGCGCTTCGATCGCGGCCGGTTCGAACGATTTGGACAGCGATTGCAGGCCGGGCTGGGCAGGGGTGGAAAGGGAAGCGTCGGTCATTTGGAGAAGCGGTAGGCGTAAGCCTCGGGGCAAGTCGCGTGGGGCATGCGAGAGGATGCGAAGCGATGGTTGCAGCAGCCTCGACCGATTTTACGGGCGCCCCGGCGTTGCCGATTCGGACCGGGGCCGCGGATCGCCTAGCCTCGTCATTACAACTCTCTATCAGCGGGCTTTGCCGGTCACTATTAGACGGTTGACTCTGGCGGGGCTACCCTATAGGCTCGCTTTCGCAGTGCCTGCGGGCCGGTTAGCGACTGGCGGCGGGATTCGCGATTTTCAACCGACACATCAGGAGATCATCATGGCAGCACTCAAAGGCTCGAAAACCGAGCAGAACCTGAAAGAAGCCTTCGCCGGCGAATCCCAGGCCAACCGTCGCTATCTTTACTTCGCGAACAAGGCCGATGTGGAAGGCCAGAACGACGTTTCCGCTTTGTTCCGCTCCACGGCGGAGGGCGAGACCGGCCACGCGCACGGCCATCTCGAATTTCTGGAGCAGTGCGGCGATCCCGCTACCGGCATGCCGTTCGGCGCCACGCGCGACAACCTGAAGTCCGCAGTTCATGGCGAAACCCACGAGTACACCGACATGTACCCTGGAATGGCAAAGACCGCGCGCGAAGAGGGCCACGACGAAGTGGCCGATTGGTTCGAGACACTGGCCAAGGCCGAGCGCTCCCACGCCAACCGCTACACCAAGGCGCTGAACGAACTGGTTGACTGACGGCAGGAGCCTTGCGTGTTGGGCGCGGCCGTCTCGGGCCGCGCCCAATGCAGAAGACTTACCCGGGCAGACAACAGAAAAGAACAGCACATAAAAGAAGGACCGCGCCATGGCCGCCGAAGGCAACCTGCAAGCTCCGACCCGCCACCCGATCGACTGGAAAAACCCCGAGTTCTACAACGAGGAAGCCACGCTCAACGAGCTGGGACGCATCTTCGACATCTGCCACGGTTGCCGCCGTTGCGTGAGCCTTTGCGGTGCTTTTCCGCTGCTGTTCGACATGATCGACGAGAGCGACACCGGCGAAATCGATCACATCAAGAAGAAGGACTACATCAAGGTCGTCGACCAGTGTTACCTGTGTGACCTGTGCTACATGACCAAGTGTCCCTACGTGCCACCGCACGAGTGGAACGTGGATTTTCCGCACACGATGCTGCGCGCCAAGGCGATCAAGTTCAAGAACGGCGAGGTCGGCGCCGGTGAAAAATTCCTTTCGTCGACCGACGTGCACGGCAAATTCGCGGGCATTCCGATCGTGACGCAGGTCGCGAATGCGGTGAACCACACCGGCTTTGCGCGCGGCCTCATGGAAAGCACGTTGGGTGTCGACAAGAACGCCTGGCTGCCGTCGCTTGCCACGCGCAAGTTCCGCTCCGGCGCGCCAAAATCGAAAGCGCACCCTGTCAAGGCCGGCGAGAAGACGCCCGGCAAGGTCGCGATCTACGCGACCTGCTACGTGAACTACAACGAGCCGGGCATCGGCCACGACCTGCTCAAGATCCTTGACCACAACGAGATTCCGTACGAACTCGTGACCAAGGAGAGCTGCTGCGGCATGCCCAAGCTGGAATTGGGCGATCTGGAGTCGGTCGACCAGCACAAGCAGTCGAACATTCCGGTGCTTGCGAAGTACGCAAAGGAAGGATTCGCCATCCTTACCGCAGTGCCCAGTTGCACGCTGATGTACAAGCAGGAACTGCCCATGATGTACCCGCACGACACCGACGTGCAGGCGGTGCGCGACGCGATGTGGGACCCATTCGAATACCTGATGCAACGAAAGCGCGAAGGGCTGATCAAGACCGAATTTCCAACGCCCCTGGGCAAGGTCAGCTACCACATCCCGTGTCATGAACGGGTGCAGAATTTCGGCAAGAAGACGGAAGAGATGCTAAAGATGGTGCCCGGCACCTTTGTTCAGACCAACGAGCGCTGCTCCGGCCACGCGGGCACCTACGGCGTCAAGAAGGGCTACCACGAGACCGCGATGAAGATCGGCAAGCCGCTGTTCAAGAAGATGAGTCAGCACCCCGGCACCGGCAACAACGACGCGGGCGTGCCCGACTACATCAGTTCCGACTGCGCGCTCGCGGGTCACCACATCGCGCAGGGGTTCGAGGTGAGCAATCTCGGAAGCCCGAAGGTGGCGCATCCGCTGTCGCTGGTGCGAATCGCCTACGGGCTGAAGTGAAGGCGGCCACCATGCAGTTGACCGGCAAAATCACGAAGGAAAGCCTCATGACCCTGGAGGCTTATCACAAGTGGCGCAAGGACCACAAGGCGGAGTTGTACGCGCATCGCAGGCTGCGCATGGTGCATCTGGGCGAGCACGTCACCTTGCAGTTCGAGTCCGAACTCACGATCCGCTACCAGATCCAGGAGATGCTGAGAGTCGAGAAAATCTTCGAGGAAGAGGGCATCGAGCAGGAAATCGAAGCTTACGCGCCGCTGGTGCCCGATGGCGCCAACTGGAAGGCGACGATGCTGATCGAATATCCGCATGAAGCCGAGCGCCGGCGCGAACTGGCGCGGCTGATCGGCATCGAGGACCGCATGTTCGTCGAGGTCGAAGGGCACGAGCGGGTGTACGCGATTGCCGACGAAGACCTGGACCGCGAGGACGATGAAAAAACCTCGGCCGTGCATTTCGTGCGCTTCGAGTTGACGCCGCCGATGGTCGCTTCGGCCCGTGCGGGCGCGAGCGTGAAGCTCGGCTGCGACCATCCGAACTACCCGGCGCACATGACGATCGGGGCGGAGACGATGGCATCACTGGCGGGAGATTTGCAGTAGTCGCAGTGTCTCGGCTGCACCCGTTGTTGTAAGCCCAACGGCATGTGGCGCATCGCTGCCGTCTCAAGTGCTGATTACTTCGATGAACCTTGCAAGGGTCGTCGATCCGCGACTCGTTTTCGTTCGTTGTTCAACCGACGCGCCTTGTTCGCGCAAAGGAGGTTTCATGATCAAGCACTCGGCGAGAAACACTGTTCTCGGCGCCGTGGCGGTAGGCGCCGCAGCAGTCATCGCGGCCGATACAGGGCGTTTCCAGCGACACCTGGCACTGTGCGGGAGCGCCCTTCTGTTTTTTGTGCTTCTTGTGCTTCTTCTTCGCCTTGGCTGCCGGATGAGGGAGCATGCCAAGCACGGACATGAGCGCCCCACCACCTTCGGCTCAGTAGAGAGAACCCGAGTG
>JBDTRV010000362.1:0-3739 GCA_039931475.1 Burkholderiales bacterium
TAGAACGCGAGCTTGCCCGGTTCGGCAGTGACGGTGGCGTACTGGTAGCCCTGCGCGTCCTGGCGCACTTCAAGGCGCGCGCCGCGGATCACGATGGTGCCCTTGGTCAGCACCACCCGGCCGGTAAAAACGCTCTTTTGCTTCAGGTCGTCATAGCGCAGCGCATCGGCCTCGATGTTCATCGGCTTGTCGCGGTCGGCCTTTTCGGCCAACGCCGGAGCGGCGCCGAGCGCGAGGCCGAGAGCGGAAATCAGCAAGGGGGCAAACAGTTTTTTCATGGCGGCATGATTCTTGCTGAGAATTGTACGGGTCGGTCACGGCGTTGCTGGCGCCCGGCGACCCATCTAACCGGCACCGGCCGCGAAAGACCGCACGAAGTTCCAGCGAAAGAGTGCGGCTGGAATGAAAAAGCCCGTCGGGACACGGGCCTTGAACCAATCAACAGGTTTCGCGGCAGCGGGCCTCGGGTTGCACTCCCGAACAGCCGCCGCGCGCAACGCTCACCCGCTCTTGCGCAGACCGGCCAGCAGGTAGTCGGTGATCTGCAATGCACGGTCCATGCTGCCGGCCAGAGTGCCATCAACGTAGTAGCGCCCTGCAATCCCGATGGCCGGAACGCCTTCGATCTTGTAGGCATCCTGCAACTGGGAGGCGCGGCGGGCTTGGGTGACGACGGCGAAGGAATTGAACGTGTCGGTGAACTTCTTCTTGTCCAGGCCCTGTTTGACGGCCCATTCGATGATCTGCGCGTCCGTGCCCAGCGGCACCCGATCGGCATGGATCGCGCGAAACACCTTGGGATGCAACTCCTCGGTCTTGCCCAGTGCCTCCAGCGCGTAATAGAGCTTTTGCTGCGGCAAAAAGTCGTCACGGAACGACACCGGCACCCGGCGCACCACCACGTCCTTGGGCGCGTTCTTTTTCCAGGTTTCAAACGCCGGCTCGAACGCGAAGCAGTGAGGGCAGTTGTACCAAAAGAACTCGATCACCTCGAACTTGCCGGCGGGCGCGTCGGTCGCGGCGCGTTTTTCAAGCGCAATGTAGTCGCTGCCTTCCTTTGGCGGTTTGCCCTGCGCGAGCGCCGGCGAGGCGATGGCAAGGCCAAGCGCGGATACAGTGCCGAAGGATGCGGCCGAAAGTGAAAATTGGCGACGTTTCATGATTGAGTTTGACTCCTTAAATGCAAAGCGGGTCTGACAGCAGCCCTGCGGGGAAGTTCAGCGCTGCACGCGCACCAGCGCGGTCGTAAGGCCGGCGTCGTCCAGTTTTTCCTTGGCGCGATCGGCGTCGTCCTTGCGGCCGAACGGGCCCAGGCGCACCCGGTACATGGTTCGACCGGCCTGCTCGCGTTCACTGACCTGCGCCTCCCAGCCCATGATCGCCAGTTTGGCGCGCTGGGCCTCGGCCTCACTGGCGCCCCGGAAAGCGCCGGCTTGCACGAAGTAGGCGAACGGGTCGGCGCCGTCGTTGCCGGCCCGGGCGCGCGCCAGATCGCCCAGCGGATCGGCCGAGCCACGGGTTCGTGGATCGACGCTGGCCACCGACGGCGCCGGCGTTCGTTCCGCCGGCCGCGCATCGAGCGGCGGCAGCGCGACCGGGTTGCCCGCCCCGGCCTGACCCGCCAGCGACGGCGTTTCGGCCGGCGGCGGTGGGCGCACCGCGCTTTTGCTTGCCAGCGGCCCGTTCGGGTCCCAGTCCTTGTTTTTCTTCGCTTCGGACGCATCGCGATCGGCGATGTTGCCCGCGTTCTTGTTGTTCATGAACGGCACCGGCACCTTGGTCACGTAGACCGCCACCAACAGCGCGACCAACAGCCCGGCCACCGCGCCGATCACGACGCCGAGCATCGTTCCACCGAATTGCTTCTTCATCTGCCTCACTTACATTTTTTGGGGCGCACTCACACCGAGCACGCCAAGACCATTTTCGATCACCCGCGCCACCGCGGCGACCAGCGCCAGGCGCGCAATCTTGACGGCCGGATCGTCCACCAGAATCCGCTCGGCGTCGTAGTAGCTGTGGTAACTCGCCGCCAGCTCGCGCAGGTAAAACCCGATGTCGTGCGGCGCGAAATCATTGGCCGCAGCCGTCAGAACCGCTGGATATTTTGCCAGCAACAGCATCAGGGCCTGTGCCTGCTCGCTGGTAAGCGGTGCGAGGTCGGCATCGGCCAAAGTATCAGCATCACCGCCCCAGGCCGCGAGCACCGAGCAGATCCGGGCGTGGGCGTACTGCACGTAGTAGACCGGGTTGTCGTTGCTCTGCGCCACCGCAAGGTCCACGTCGAACAGATATTCAGTGTCGGGCTTGCGCGACAAGAGAAAGAAGCGCACCGCGTCGCGGCTGGTCCATTCGATCAGATCGCGCAGGGTGACGTAGCTGCCCGCGCGCTTGGATATCTTCACCTCGGCGCCGCCGCGCTGCACCCGCACCATCGTGTGCAGAACGTAGTCCGGATAGCCGACCGGAATGTCCAGATGATCCACCAGCGACGCCGCCTGCAAGCCAGCGCGCACGCGGGCGATGGTGCCGTGGTGGTCGGTGCCCTGGATGTTCACCACGCGGTGAAATCCGCGCTCCCACTTGTTCAGGTGATAGGCGACGTCGGGCACGAAGTAGGTGTAGCTGGCGTCCGACTTGCGCATGACCCGGTCCTTGTCGTCGCCGAACGCGGTCGACCTGAGCCACAGCGCGCCGTCTTGCACGTAGGTGTTGCCCGAGGCCGCCAGCCGCTCTACCGCGCGCTCGACCGCGCCGCTCGTGTACAAGCCGGATTCGAGGAAGTAGTGGTCGAAGCGCACACCGAACGCGCGCAGATCCAGGTCCTGCTCGCGGCGCAGGTAGGCCACCGCGAAGTCGCGGATCGCGTCGAGATCGCGAGAGTCGCCGTTTGCGGTGAAGGCGCGGTCCTCTGATTCAACGGTTTTTCGGGCCAGGAAGTCGGCCGCGATGTCGGCGATGTAGTCGCCGTTGTAAGCGGTCTCGGGCCAATCGGCATCGCCCGGCTCGAGCCCTTGCGCGCGCAATTGCACCGAGCGCGCGAGGGTCGCGATCTGGTTGCCGGCGTCGTTGTAGTAGAACTCGCGCCAGACGGTGTAACCCTGCGTTGCCAGCAGGTTGCAGATCGCGTCGCCCAACGCCGCCTGCCGACCGTGGCCGACGTGCAGCGGCCCGGTCGGATTGGCGGAGACGAATTCGACCAGCACTTTTTCGTCGCGCGGCGGCTGCAGGCCGTAGTGCGGCCCCTGCGCCAGCACCTCGCGCAGCACCGTCTGCTTGGCTTCGGGCGAAAGGCGCAGGTTGATGAAGCCGGGGCCGGCGATCTCGACCGCGCCGACCCAGCGCTGAAACGCGGGCTGCGCGAGCAGATCGGCGCGCAGCGCCTCGCCAAGCTGGCGCGGATTGGCCTTGAGCGACTTGGCCAACTGCATCGCCGCCGTGATGGCGAAATCGCCATGCGCCGCCACCTTGGGCGACTCGAACGCCGCGCGCTCACCCGCGCCGGGCGCAAGCCGTTCGAGCGCGCCCGACAACGCCGCGAGCAGTTCCTGTTTGACGACAAGCATGGGCGCGATTCTACGAGGCCTGGCCGCTCGACTAGCTATCAACATAGTAGCAATAAAGTTAGTATGGAAGAGCGAAAACGGTCATTTATTGTCAAAAATCGACCTCGCTCTCGAAGTTGCGAGCGCCAAAGGGCCGGAGCCGACGCAGGGGTCGGCCGCGCAGCAGGCCCCGC
>JBDTRV010000363.1:0-3730 GCA_039931475.1 Burkholderiales bacterium
TGTGGCACAGGTCATACACCGTCATGCCGCAAACGTACATGCTCACGCGCCCGGCGGCAAGGGGAACGAACGGTTTGAGGGCACGCGAAAGCGTGTCGTGGATACGCAGACTCATCGCTTCTTCAGGTGCTGGCCGGCCGCCGTGGCGGGCACGCGGTGAGCCGCGCAGGCAGTCTCATTTCGGCTTCTCGTTATTCGGGATGGCAACGCGGGGTTGCGTTTGCAAGGCGGGCTAGCAACCGAGTCTTGGCTGCGCTGCAAAGCGCGTTCACAGACGCTTGCAAGGGCACCCCTCGGATACAATGAAATTCAGTATAGCCTTGGCTTTGGCGTGGTGTCGAGGCTTTAGATGTATGGTTTCAATGAACCTTCCGCAACCGAAATTTCACCTTTTGTCTGGCGTTCCCGCGTCAGCGTTGCCACGCTTGCTTGGTGCGCTTGCGGCCGCTGCGGCGCTGTTGTATTCGGCCGCCGTTCTTGCATCTGAATACACCGACATCCAGGGGCTTGCCAGCAGCGGCAATGCCAAGGCGGCGCTGGCCAGAGCGGACAAAAGCATCGCGGCCAATCCACGCGATCCGCAGCTCAAATTTCTGAAGGGCGTGATCCAGTCGGACGCGGGCATGAAGGTCGAAGCCGAGCAGACCTTTCTCGCGCTGACCCGCCAATACCCCGAACTGCCAGAGCCCTACAACAATCTCGCCGCCATCTATGCGCAACTGAACCAGTACGACAAGGCGCGCGAGTCGCTCGAGATGGCGGTGCGGCTGAATCCGGGTTACGCGGTGGCCCATGAAAATCTGGGCGATGTGTACGCGCGGCTTGCGGCCGAAGCCTATGCAAGGTCGAGGCAGCTCGATCCCGCCAATCCAAAACTGCCGCTGAAGCTCGCACAAATTCGCGAACTGCTTGCGCCAAAGCCCTGAGACGGCGTCCGAATTTAGAACCAAGGAAACGATCGATGACCACACAAATCTTGCGCGCGCCACTCCGCGCGTTGCTTGCCGCGTTTGCTGCCGGTGCCATGGCCGCTGTTGCGCCGTCCGCCTGGGCCGAGGATGCGCCGCGGGTCAAGTTCGTCACTTCCGCAGGCGACTTCACGATCGAGGTGTACCCGGACAAGGCGCCGAAGACGGTGGAGAACTTTCTGCAGTACGTGAAGGACAAGCATTACGACGGCACCATCTTCCACCGCGTGATCCCCACCTTCATGGTGCAAGGCGGCGGCTTCGACGAAAGCTTTGCAAAGAAGAACACGCGCCCACCGGTGGCGCACGAAGGCCGCGAAGCATTAGTCAAGGGCGGCTCGAAGAACCTCGTGGGCACGGTGGCCATGGCGCGCACGTCGGAGCCGAATTCGGCCACCTCGCAGTTCTTCATCAACGTGAAGGACAACGCTTTTCTGGACCCAACGGTCATCCCGCCCGGCGATCCGGTGCCGCGCTTCGAGTACCAGGGCCGCGTCTATGAAAACACGCCGCGCGCCCAGCTCGAGAATGCGCCGCAACTCTACGGCTACACCGTATTCGGCAAAGTGGTCTCCGGCATGGACACCATCGAGAAAATCAAGGCCGTGCCGACCGGCCCCGGCGGCCCATTCCCAACCGACGTGCCCAAGACGCCGGTCATCATCCAATCCGCAACCTTGGTGAAGTAACAACCATGAGCCATCCAAAAGTTCAACTCGATGTGCGCGACTTCGGCGTGATCACGCTCGAACTCGATGAAGCCAAGGCGCCCAACACGGTGGCCAACTTTCTCGACTATGTGAGGAAGGGTCACTATGACGGCACCATCTTCCATCGCGTGATTCCCGGCTTCATGGTCCAGGGCGGCGGCTTCAGTGCCGAGATGGCGCAAAAGCCGGTTGGCGCCGCGATCCACAACGAAGCTGAAAACGGGCTACGCAACGACAACTACACGGTTGCAATGGCGCGCACCAGCGACCCGCATTCGGCCACCGCGCAGTTCTTCATCAACGTCGCGCACAACAGCTTTCTGAATCACACGGCGCCAACCGCCTCGGGCTGGGGCTATGCGGTGTTCGGTCGGATTTCTGGCGGCAGCGACGTGGTCGACAAGATCGTCAAGGTCAAGACCGGCCACAAGGGCGGACATTCCGACGTGCCGCGCGACGACGTGATGATCGAAAAAGCGACCGTGGTCGACTGACGCGCTCCAAAGCTGTGCGCCTGGCCGATTCTCTTCTCGCGCACGCTTGATCTGGCGCTGATGCGGAGTTGATTCCTTTCGTGATACCCCCTTCCGCCGCTGCCGTGCCGCCGATCGCGGAGTTGAAGGCGCCACCCGCGTGGCGCACGGTCGACTTCATCTCCGATCTGCACCTGATGCCGTCTTCCATCGAGCCGGTCGAGCGCGCGCTATACGCCTGGTTCAGCACCGAGTCGGCCGATGCGCTGTTCATCCTCGGCGATCTGTTCGAAGTCTGGGTCGGCGACGATGCGGCCGAGGCCGACCCGTTCGCCGAGCGTTGCATCGCGCTGCTCAAACGCGCGGCCGCATCGATGGACGTTTTTTTCCTGCACGGCAACCGCGACTTTCTGGTGGGTGCGCACCTGATGCAGCAGTGTGGCGCGACTTTGCTTGCCGACCCCACCGTGCTCAGCTTCGCCGGCCAGCGCTGGCTGCTCACACACGGCGACGCGCTCTGCCTGGCCGATACCGACTACATGGCGTTTCGCGCCCAGGTGCGCCATCCGCAATACCAACGCACGTTTCTCGCCAAAGCCCTGCCAGAGAGGCAGGCGATCGCGCGCCAGATGCGCCAGCAAAGCGAGGCGCGCAAGGGATCGGAGGTCGAATTCGCGGATGTCGATCGGGACGCGGCCCGGCAATGGCTGCTCGCGGCCCAGGCACCGGTGATGATCCATGGTCACACCCACAAACCGGCGGATCATGACCTGGGAGGCAGTCCGGCCGGCGCGCTGTTGCGCATCGTGCTGTCTGACTGGGACGCCGCCGCCGTCCCTCCGCGACGCCAAGTTTTGCGGCTCGAAGCAGGCGCTCCCGGCCGGCCGCGCCGCATCGACCTCTAGCCAGGGGGCGGCGCGTCGACCATGCGGCCAATCCATCGCACTTTTCACTTTTTTCCATGCTGAACTGGTTGCGCAAAAAGCGACCTGTCGCACCGTCCGTGCCCGAGGCCCTGTGGAAAGGCGTGCTCGCGCGCCACGGCTTCCTGGCCGTGCTGGCCGCACCGGAGCAGGACCGGTTGCGCGCGCTGGCCAACGAATTCCACAAGGCCAAGGAATTCCACGGCGGCCACGGGTTTGCGATCACCGACGACGTCGCGCTGTCGATCGCGGCGCAGGCGGTGCTGCCGGTGCTGCATCTCGACCTCGACGGCGAGCCGCGCTCGGCGCTGCGCTGGTATGACGATTTCGTCGGCATCGTCGTGCATCCGGGCGAAGTGGTGGCGCGGCGCGAAATCACCGACGAAAGCGGCGTGGTGCACCACTACGACGAGGTGCTGGCGGGCGAGGCGATGGAAGGCGGGCCGGTCATGCTGAGCTGGCAGGACGTGCAGCGCGCTGGCCAGGATGCGGACAGCGGCTACAACGTGGTGATCCACGAGTTCGTGCACAAGATCGACATGCGCGACGGTGCCGCCGATGGCTGCCCGCCGCTGCCCGCCGGCTTTCTCGGCACCGACAGCATCCGCGCCGCGCGCGAAGCGTGGATGGCGGTGTTCCAGCCAGCCTACGACCAG
>JBDTRV010000364.1:0-3729 GCA_039931475.1 Burkholderiales bacterium
CGTCTGAACCGCCCCCGCAGGATGCGAGCAGCAAGGCGACCGCAGCAGCGGTCATTGCGAGCTTGAAAGTTTGCATGAAAGAAGCTTTTTTTCGTATGAATGGATGACTCGAAAAGATCGTGCTGGTGCGAACTTTCGCCGGCGCGCCTCCCCTCCAAAGGATGGCCGGCGCAGTGTATAGATATTTTCTATCGCGGCCCAATCAGTTGTTACTACTGATTTACACAAGCCAAGAGAAAATTTCTACCGCCGGCCCCTTTATTTGTGACAAAACCTATGGACCTGTCGCGGCGCCACCCGCCGGGCGCCGCAGTTTGGTGAAGGCCGCGAACTCCCAACTGCGCATTGCCAGCAGCAAGGTGAAGCCTTCGCGATCGGCGTCGGCCAGCTTCTGGTCGTCCCGGTGTTGTTGCGAAAAGTCCTGCGCGAGCCGGCGCAGCCGGTCCAGGAACGCCGGCGCTGTACTGCGTGCAATAGAGCCGTGCACCAGTTGCAAGCCTTCGCCGTTGCCGTCGAACCCGCCCGAGAAGTAGTCGAGCAGCGCGTTCTCGCGAAAGTAGTCCATCACCGCTCCGTGCGGGCGCCAGCGGAAGGTCTTGGCGAGTTTGAGCCGGTAGCGGTTCAGCGGTTTGAGTTCGATGATCCCGATGCGGTCGAGTTCGGCGAGGTACTTCACGCATTCCGCTTCGGACAGGCGGTAGTGTGCGGTGATCTGTGGCACCGTCCACTGGCTGAGCACGCAGATCGCGGCCAACAACAGCTTCTTGTCGGCCACCACCGCGCGCTCCTGCTCCGGCGTGAGCTCTTCCAGCAGCACTTCGGCGTCGGCCACGCGCCGGGCCAGTTCGGCGAAGTCGAGGCGCAGCGCGCGGCAGATCGCGTCGATCCGCGACAGCGGCATGTCGGCGTGCGAGAACATGCGTTTGACGCTGGATTCGGCCAGTCCGAGCGCGACGGCCAGATCGGCGTAAGTCATGCGCGCGGACTTGAGTTCGGCCTTGAGAATGCGCACGAGGTCGGCAGTGGTGCTCATGGTCAGGTTTTAGTATCGAATTTCGATACGTTGGGTTGCACAAAGGAGAACTGTATCGAAATACTGAACCGGTTTGCGTGGCCGACCTGCACACTGGCGCTCCTTGTTCGTTCTTTTCGGAGATTCCCTTGCCCCACCCGCCGTCCCGCGCCGAGATCCTGTTGCTGGCAGGCTCCGCCGCACTTTTCGCGATTGCCGTTGGCGCGCCGCCATTGCTGCAAAGCGCTCACTATCACCAGTTCGCTGACGGGCGCGTTTGGCTCGGTCTGCCCAACGCGGCCAACCTGCTGAGCAACCTGCCGTTCCTGTGCTTCGGCCTGTGGGGCGCTGCGCGGCTGGCGCAGGCTCGCCACGCGCTCGGCAGAGTTGAGCTCGCAGGCGCCACGGTGTTTTTTGCCGGATTGGTGCTGACGGCGATCGGCTCCAGCCTCTACCACTGGCAGCCGGCCGATGCCACCCTCGCGCTCGATCGGGCGGCGATGGCGGTGGCTTTCGCGGGGCTGCTGTCGCTGGCCGCGGCCGAGCGGGTCAGTTCGCGCGCCGGCGCGCTGCTCGGCCTCTCGCTGCTGGTGGCCGGGCCGGCCACCGTCTGGCTTTGGTCGGTTGGTGGCAACTTGCTGCCATGGGCGCTGGTGCAGGGAGGCGGCATGGCCTTTCTGCTTGTGCTCGCCGGGCGGCGCGCCGGGCCCGGCACTCTATCGATTCGATGGGGCTGGGTCATCGGGATTTACGTGCTTGCCAAAGCTCTGGAGTGGGCCGATCAATCCGTGTTCGATCTGACCGGCGCGATGCTTTCGGGCCACAGCGCCAAGCACCTCGTGGCAGCGCTTTCCGCACTGCCCGTGATCTTTGCCATGGGCCTGCGCTCCCGCGCCACCCACAATCCCGAAGCGTCCGTGGGCGCGTCGATCCAAAGGACCTACTCCGCATGACTGCCCAAACCACCCCAACCACTTCACTGCTGCCCGCCGCCGCCCCTGCCGGGGAGCACGTGAACCAGTTCGCACTGCTGCGCCAGCGTCGCTTCGCGCCGTTCTTCTGGACCCAGTTCGCCGGCGCGGCCAACGACAACCTGTTCAAGTTCGCGTTCACCGTGCTGGTGACCTACCAGTTGCAATTGAGCTGGCTGCCGCCGTCGATGGCCGGGCTCGTGATCGGCGCGCTGTTCATCCTGCCGTTTTTGCTGTTCTCCGCCACCGCCGGCCAGTTGGCCGACAAATACGACAAGACGGCGCTGATCCGCTTAGTCAAGAACCTCGAAATCGGGATCATGGCGCTGGCCGCATTCGGATTCCTGATCGGAAACGTACCGATCCTGCTCGGCTGCACCTTTCTCATGGGGCTGCACTCGACGCTGTTCGGCCCGGTCAAGTTCGCTTATCTTCCGCAGGCGTTGTCGCCGCGCGAGTTGACCGGCGGCAACGGCATGGTGGAGATGGGCACCTTCGTCGCGATCCTGTTGGGCAACGTCGCGGGCGGGCTGCTGGTGGCGATTCCGGATACAGGCCATCGCGACGTCGCGATCGCCTGCGTGCTGCTCGCCGTGATCGGCCGCGCCATCGCGCAAGCGATTCCCTCGGCGCCGGCGACCGATCCGGGCCTCATCATCAACTGGAACCCGTTCACCGAAACCTGGCGCAACCTGAAACTCGCGCACGGCAACATCGTGGTGTTCCGCTCGCTGCTCGGCATCAGCTGGATGTGGTTCTTCGGCGCGGTGTTCCTCTCCCAATTCCCGAGCTTCGCGAAAGAAGTGCTGCACGGCGACGAGCAGGTTGCGTCGCTGCTCTTGGTGGTGTTCTCGATCGGCATCGGCACCGGCTCGCTGCTGTGCGAGGTACTGTCGCGCCGGCACGTCGAGATTGGCCTGGTGCCGCTCGGCGCGATCGGCATGAGCGTGTTCGCGCTCGATTTGTACTTCGCATCGCGCGGCCTGCCGCCGTCCGCCGGCTACTCCTTGAGCCAGTTCGTTTCCATTGGCGCGCACTGGCGGGTGATGGCCGACCTGGCGCTGCTCAGTCTGTTCGCGGGCCTATACAGCGTGCCGATGTACGCGCTGATCCAGTTGCGCTCGCAGCCCACGCACCGGGCCCGCATCATCGCGGCCAACAACATCCTGAACGCGCTGTTCATGATCGCCAGTTCGGTCATCGTCGGCCTGCTGATCGGCGCGGGTTTCACGATCCCGCAGGTGTTCCTGTTTGTCGCGCTCGCCAACGCGGTGGTCGGCACCTACATCTTCCTGCTGGTGCCGGAATACCTGCTGCGCTTCGTGGCATGGATTGTCGCGAACATCGGCTACCGGTTCAAGGTCGAGGGCGACGAGCAGATTCCGGTCGAAGGCCCGGCCATCGTCGTCTGCAACCACGTGAGCTTTGTCGATGCGATCCTGCTGCTCGCGGCCAGCCCGCGCCCGATCCGGTTCGTGATGGATCACAAAATCTTCAAGGTGCCGGTGCTCGGCTGGCTGTTCCGGCTGGGCAAGGCGATTCCGGTCGCGCCGCAGAAGGACCATCCCGCCACGTATGAGGCCGCGTTCGAAGCCGCTGCGAAAGTGCTCAAAGACGGCGATCTGCTCTGCATCTTCCCCGAAGGCGGCTTGACGCGCGACGGCCAGGTGCAGCCGTTCAAGGGCGGGCTGATGAAGATCATCGAGCGCGCCAAGGCCGATGGCATCGAGCCGGTGGTGGTGCCGA
>JBDTRV010000365.1:0-3721 GCA_039931475.1 Burkholderiales bacterium
ACATCGAGCAGCGCGAGGACGCGGGCACGCCGGGCACGGTGCAACGCATTCGCGCCGCGCTCGCGTTTCTGGTCAAGCAGTCGGTCGGCGCGCACGCCATCGAACAGTTGGAAGACGCGTTGATCCAGGACGCGATCGCGCGTTTGAGGCGCCATCCGCGCGTCGAGTTGCTCGGCAGCCTGGACGCGCCGCGGCTGGCGATCCTGTCGTTCCTGGTGCGAACTGAAAGCGGACGCTATCTGCACCCTCGGCTGGTGGTGCGCCTGTTGAATGACTTGTTCGGCATCCAGAGCCGTGGTGGCTGCGCATGCGCCGGGCCGTATGCGCATCGCTTGCTCAAGATCGACCCGCCACGCGCCGAAGCGTTTCGCGACGCGGTTTTGGGCGGGTTCGACGCGGTCAAGCCGGGCTGGACGCGGCTGAACTTCAGTTACTTCATCGAAGCGGATGAGTTCGAATTCCTGATCGATGCGATCGAGTTCATCGCCGACCATGGGGAGCGCTTCCTAGGCCAATATGTCTGCGATTGGCAGGCCGGCGCCTGGCGCCATCCACTGGACCAGGCGCAGCCGGATTTGCTTGCATTGGCGGCGCGGCCGGCCATGCGCTTTGCGGCGCCGCTTCCTGGTTTCGCCGAGTGCATGGCGCAGGCACACGCCGCTTTAAGCCACATGCCGACGCCGGCGGCGCGGCCGCGGAGGGGCTTGCCCCAGGACTTGCCGGTTGAACTGGTCACCTTCGGCTATTAGCGCCAACGAGCGCCGTCGGTCCGCCCCATGCACGAATCGATTGGCTATCTGGCCTCGTTGCTGGTGCTGGCGACTTTCTGCATGCGTGACATGGCGGCGCTGCGGCTGTTGGCGATCGCGAGCAATGCCGCGTTCATCGCCTACGGCGCGCTGGCCGACGTGCGCCCGGTGCTGTTGCTGCATCTCGTGTTGTTGCCAGTGAATCTGGTGCGGCTTGCGCAGGCGCCCAAGCCAACCGTCGGAAACGTGGTTCGGCAGGCGGGAAGGTTTCGCGGACGGTCCTTGCGACCCTGCACGATGCACGACCTCGCAATCGTCGGCGGAGGCCGACGACCCGCACGCACCGGTCGACTGCCCGCACGCACCGGTCGACTGCCCGCGAAGCCGGCGCGCACGCATCGAGGGCGATAGCACGCCATCGGCCCGCCAATGATCCGGCGCTTAAGCCTCGGCGCGGCGAGGATGGCGCAAATGCCGCTTTTCGGCCGGGCCATGCCAGAATGTTCTGGTGGCGCCGATTGGGTTTCTACTCGGCGCTCCACGTTTTCACTTGGAACGGGCTCGTCCAGCCCTCAAGCGCATGCGAAACGCACTTCACGACGCTGCCACGAGCCGCTTCACCCTCTCCGATTTCGACTTCACGCTGCCGCCCGAGCTGATCGCGCAGCATCCCGCGGTTGAGCGCAGCGGCTCGCGGCTGCTCGACGGCACGGGGGACACGCCGGTCGATCGGGTGTTCCGCGACCTGCCAGCGCTGCTCGACCCGGGCGACCTGCTCGTGTTCAACGACACGCGCGTGATGAAGGCGCGGCTGTTCGGCGTCAAGCCGACCGGGGGCAAGGTCGAGCTGCTGGTCGAGCGCGTCCTGGGCGAGGGCGCGCACGGGTGGAAGGTCGTGGCGCACATGAAGGCGAGCAAGAAGCCGCCCGCCGGCACGGTGATCGCGATGACGGCGCGGGACGGATCGCCGAACGCCTTCGGCGCCACCCTGCTCGGCCGCTGGCCGGATACGAACGGCGCGTTGTTTCGCTTCGCGTTGTCCGCCGAGCCGCACAGGCTGATGGAGCAACACGGCCACGTGCCGCTGCCGCCGTACATCGAGCACGCCGATTCGGCCGAGGACGAGCGGCGCTACCAGACGGTGTTCGCGGCGAAACCCGGCGCGGCGGCAGCGCCGACAGCGGCGCTGCATTTCGACGAAGCCGTGCTGGCCGCGCTGGCGGCGCGCGGGATCGAGCGGGCAAGCATCACCTTGCACGTCGGCGCCGGCACCTTCCAGCCGGTCAAGACGAAAAACCTGGCCGAACATGTGATGCACAGTGAGTGGTACGAGGTGCCGGAAGCCACGCAGCGCGCGATCCGCGCCACCCGCGCGCGTGGCGGCAGGATCGTCGCGGTCGGCACCACCTGCGTGCGCACCTTGGAGTCGTGGGCGCTGACCGGGCAGTCCAGCGGCGACACGCGCATCTTCATCACACCGGGCTTTCCGTTCAAGCTGGTGGACCGGCTGGTCACCAACTTTCATCTGCCCAAAAGCACGCTGATGATGCTGGTCAGCGCGTTCGCCGGCCATGCGCAGGTGATGGCGTTGTATCGGCACGCGATCGAGCGACAGTATCGGTTTTTCAGCTACGGGGACGCGATGCTGCTGGATCGCAGGTGAACTGCGGCGGCCCCGTTTTTTACGATCCGAAATCGCCATTTCCGCAGGTGCATTGGTTGTTTGTAGCTATAACAAACATAGCAAAACGGTTTTTTTGTAAACCGGCACTGGCAGCCGCCTTCGCGTGAGGGGCCCTGATGACGCCGCCCACAAGGAGTTGAAGCGCCACTGGCGCGGCTGCGTCGGCGCCGGGTTAAAGTCGACTCGAACGCTTCACCAAAAGGGAGACAGCATGTCTAAAGCAGAGCCCCCGCGCGCCTCCCAAGGCTTGCGCAAGCAGCTGGACCAGCGCGCGAGCGAACTGGAAGCCGAGGTCGCGGCCAAACAGCAGCGCCAGCCAGCCAACGACCCGCACGAGATGACCGACCAGCAGGAAGAATCGACCTCCAAGGTGCGGGCCGAAGTACGATCAGCAGAAATCGATCGTGATCTGGCCGAACTGCGCGACATCTCATTGGCTCGCGAGCAAATCGACGCGGGCACCTATGGCGAGTGCGTGGACTGCGGCAAGAACATCGACGAAAAGCGCCTGGCCGCCCAGCTCACCGCCCTGCGCTGCATCGCTTGCCAAGAAAAGTTCGAAACCGCTGGGCGGCGTGGGTAAGGCGCGAAGCGAAGGGCGAGGGGCCCCGCGAAGTGGGGATCGACCCGCGCGGCGACTGGCGATGCGAAGGGGCTCGATGCCCCGAAGCCGAGTGCGCGAAGCGAAGGGCGAGGGGCCCCACCGCCATCCTGAAGGTTTGTAACATGGCGGCTCACGCTGCTGCTGCGGTGCCTTGCTGACAGCCCTCGATTGAGCGATCGAACATGCCTTCTCCGACAAGTCAAAAGACACTCCTGTATGTAAGCGAGCTGGCCGAGGGAGAGGCGCCGTCGGTCGTGGGCGCCATCACCAAAGCCGCGAGAGTCAGCAATGCCAATCGAGGCATCGGCGGTTTGCTGATCTTCGACGGCGCTCGGTTCGCGCAAATGCTGGAGGGACCGCCGGACTGCATCGACGACCTCCTGCTCAAACTGCAAGCCGACGCACGGCATACCAACATGAGTGTTCTGGATTTGAGTGGCCTGAACGGTCCGGTCAGGTTCAAGGGGTGGGGACTTGGCTTCCTGCTGCTAGAAGATGAGGACCAAGGCATCTTGCTTCTTTCGACGCGAACGGGCGAAGACGCCATCACCACGTTCTTGACCTTGTCGTCCATGGCGGACGTGGATGCGGACGTGGGGGTCGTCTTTCGTCCTCAAGCGTCGCCGTCCTAAGTCGGCTCTGGTCAAAAAGACATGGGTTGAATTCTTTCGCGCCTGCCACTCG
>JBDTRV010000366.1:0-3714 GCA_039931475.1 Burkholderiales bacterium
TCTTGTCGCCGTCGCGCAGCTCGATGGCTTCGCGCGAGCCGGTCGACGCGCCCGATGGAACCGCGGCGCGGCCCATGGTTCCGGACTCGAGCAGCACGTCGCATTCGACGGTGGGGTTGCCGCGGCTGTCCAGAATCTCGCGGCCAACGATGTCAACAATTGCACTCATTCTTTTATTCCTCGTTGATGGCTTTGCAGCCGATGAAAGATGGGTTCAGCCCAGTGTGGCAAAGGGGCCTCAATCGGCTCCTTGGACCACGATCATGCGCATGGTCGCCGCACCCTGGCGCGCGGTCCGCGCCTTTGCGTATTCGGGTGAAGCGTCAAACGCCTTGGCCGCTTCGACATTCGGGAATTTCAGGACGACCAGCCGCTCGGGCGCCCAGTCGCCTTCGATCAGCTCGACTTTACCCCCACGCACGCAGACTTCGGCGCCATGCGTTTTGATAGCGGCGCTCGACAGCTTCTTGTACTCCTCGTACTGCTCGGGGTTGGTCACGGTGACGTTCGCGATGATGTAGGCGCTTGCCATGTTCAGTCCTTGAAATCGTCTTCGAGCAAGCGGGTTTTCTTGGTCACGCGATCGAGCGCGAGCAAGGTTTCGAGCAGCGCTTCCATGTGTTTGAGTGGCACCGCGTTCGGGCCGTCAGACAGGGCCTTGGCCGGATCGGGGTGGGTTTCCATGAACAGCCCGGCCACGCCCACGGCGACCGCTGCCCGCGCGAGCACCGGTACCATCTCGCGCTGGCCGCCCGAAGTGGTGCCCTGGCCGCCTGGCAACTGTACCGAATGGGTCGCATCGAACACCACCGGCGCGCCGGTCTCGCGCATGATCGCGAGGCTGCGCATGTCGGACACCAGGTTGTTGTAGCCGAAGCTCGCGCCGCGCTCGCAGGCCATGAAGACGTCTTGCGGCAGCCCTTTTTCCTTCGCGGCGGCGCGTGCCTTGTCGATCACGTTCTTCATGTCGTGAGGCGCGAGGAACTGACCTTTCTTGATGTTCACCGGCTTGCCCGACTGCGCGGCGGCGCGGATGAAGTCGGTCTGGCGACACAGGAACGCCGGCGTCTGCAGCACGTCCACCACTTTCGCCACTTCGGGAATCTCGCCCTCGGTATGCACGTCGGTCAGGATCGGCAATCCGAGTTCGCGCTTGACCTTGGCGAGTATGTCGAGCCCGCCGCTCATGCCCGGCCCGCGAAAACTCGTACCTGAAGAGCGATTGGCCTTGTCGTAGCTGCTCTTGAAGATGAAAGGGATCCCGAGGCGCCGCGTGATTTCCTTTAGCGTGCCGGCCGTGTCCATCTGCAACTGCTCGGATTCGACCACGCAGGGGCCGGCGATCAGGAAAAAGGGCTGGTCGAGGCCGACGTCGAAACCGCAGAGTTTCATAGCAGTGCCAAGTGTATTTCTGTTGCTCCCCGCACGGCGCTCAGGGCGATGCGTTGGTCGAAGCTTGCCAACGCGCCGCCGTTTTTCACGGCGAGGGCCAGCAGGTAAGCGTCGGTCACCTGATTGTGGCCACTGACGCGGCCCCAGTCGAGCACGTCGTCAGACCGTAGCGAAACGTCGTCGGGCCAGAATTCGTGATCGATCTCGTCGCAAACTTTTGTCATCATCATCCGCACTGCCGAAAAGCCAGCCACCGACTGGCGGTTGAACGCAGGAATGTTCATGATCCGCAGTACCCCGTTCTCGGTCAAAGGGCAGGTCGCAATGCGCAACCGGGGTTGGTCAAGCCATGCCCCGGTGCGGGCGTTGTGGACGTGCTGATCGTCGAACAAGGCCAGCCATACATTCACGTCCAGCAGGTATCGCTGGCCTGTCGTAGTCACCGGACTAAATGCCTTCCTGTTCCATCAGACGGTAAACATCCTCGGAAGTAACCAGTGCGCCCTCGCGGCGCGGATAAATGCTGTATTTGCCTTTGAGCGCAGCCATGTTGCCAGCCTGGCCCGACCCGCCCGCACCTTGCCGAACGAGTTTGGAGACCGCCTTGCCCATCGAAATGCGCTCGCGCTGGGCGACTTCGCGTGCAGCGAGGAAGGCGTCATCGTCGAGAGCAAGAGTTGTTCGCATTCACGTATTTTAATCGAAACGCATCAAAACATCAAATTGATGCAGCGGCATCACGCGAGCGCCCTCATCACGCGACCGCCTTCAGATTCTTCGCCGCCGCTCCCGCTGCTTCCGAACCGGCTTTCGCTTGATGCGCCAGTGCCGCCGCGACGTAGGCATTGAACAGTGGATGCCCATCCCATGGCGTGGATTTGAATTCGGGGTGGAACTGCACGCCCATGTACCAGGGATGCGTGCTGGTCGGCAGTTCGACGATCTCGGTCAACTGCTCGCGCTGCGTGAGGGCCGAGATCACGAAGCCGGCCGCGCGCAAAGTGTCGAGGTAGTTCACGTTGGCTTCGTAGCGGTGCCGATGCCGCTCGGTCACGACGTCGCCGTAGATTTCATGCGCCAACGTGCCCGGGACCACGTCCGAACTTTGAGAACCGAGCCGCATCGTACCGCCCAGATCGGACTTCGCGGTGCGGGTGTGGATGGTGCCGTTCGCGTCCTTCCACTCGTCGATCAGTCCGATCACCGGGTGCGGTCCCTCCGGATCGAACTCGGTGCTGTTGGCGTTTTCAAGGCCCGCGACATGGCGCGCGAATTCGATGGTGGCGACCTGCATGCCCAGGCAGATGCCGAGGTAGGGAATCTTGTTCTCCCTTGCATAGCGGGCCGCCGCGATCTTGCCTTCGATGCCGCGCTTGCCGAAGCCGCCCGGCACCAGCACCGCGTCGAATTTGGCAAGCTGCTGCACGTTGGAAGGTGTGATCGACTCCGAATCGATGTAGCCGATCTTTACCCGTGCGTGATTCTTGATGCCGGCGTGGCGCAACGCTTCGTTCAGCGACTTGTAGCTGTCCGACAGGTCAACGTATTTGCCGACCATCGCGATCGAGACCTCGCGCCGCGGGTGCTCCAACTCATGCACCAGTTCGTCCCAGCGTTTGAGGTTGGCCGGTGGCGTGTTCAGGCGCAACTTGTCGCAAATCAGCCCGTCCAGCCCCTGCTCGTGCAGCATGCGTGGCACCTTGTAGATGGTGTCCACGTCCCACATCGAAATCACGCCCCATTCGGGCACGTTGGTGAACAGCGAAATCTTGGCGCGTTCGTCGTCCGGTATCCGCCGGTCGGCGCGGCACAAGATCGCGTCGGCCTGGATGCCGATCTCACGCAGCTTCTGCACCGTGTGCTGGGTCGGCTTGGTCTTGAGCTCGCCCGCGGCGGCGATGAACGGCACGTAGGTCAGGTGCACGAAGGCGCAGCGGTTGGGGCCGAGGCGCAGGCTCATCTGGCGCGCGGCTTCGAGGAACGGCAGCGATTCGATGTCGCCCACGGTGCCGCCGATTTCCACGATCGCAACCGCCGCCGCGTCGGCCGCACCTCGGCCGGCCCCGCGTTCGATGAACTCCTGGATTTCGTTGGTCACATGCGGAATCACCTGCACCGTCTTGCCCAGGTAATCGCCGCGCCGCTCTTTCTCGAGCACGCTTTTGTAGATCTGGCCGGTGGTGAAGTTATTCGCGCGGCGCATACGCGTGGTGATGAAGCGCTCGTAGTGGCCGAGATCCAGGTCGGTTTCGGCGCCGTCATCCGTCACGAACACCTCGCCGTGCTGGAACGGGCTCATCGTGCCCGGATCGACGTTGATGT
>JBDTRV010000367.1:0-3697 GCA_039931475.1 Burkholderiales bacterium
CGCTGCGCAAGGTATTGATTCCGCTGAGATTTCCCCGAATCCGAAGGCGGGTGACTGTCAGTTTCCGTTTGAGTTGGCCAGCTTCAACGGAAGAAGTGGCCAACTCAAACGGAAACTGACAAGCTGCTCGGCGGCCCGCAACCGGGCATCGTGGTCGGGCGCGCCGACCTGATTGCGAAGCTCAAGAAGAACCTGTTCAAGCGCGCGCTGCGTTGCGACAAGCTGACCCTCGCGGCGCTCGGTGCGGTGCTGCAGTTGTACGGCGACCCGGATCGCTTAGCTGCGCAGGTGCCGACCTTGCGCTTGCTCGCGCGGCCGGCGGAAGAGATCGAAGCGCTTGCGCTGCGGCTTGTGCCCGTCGTAGCTGCGTGGGCCGGCACGCGTGCAAGCATTGACGTGCAAGCTGTGCAAAGCCAGATCGGCAGCGGCGCGTTGCCGGCCGATCGGTTGCCCAGCCACGCGCTGCGGTTCACGCCGCCGGGTTCCAAACGAACATCCGGCCGCGCGCTCGACGAACTGGCCGCCGCCTTGCGCGCGCTGCCAGTGCCGGTGATCGGCCACATCGCTGACGGCGCGCTGCTGCTCGACTTGCGCTGCCTCGAAGACGAAGCCGGCTTTCGTGCGTTGTTCGCAACTCCGGCCGAGCGTCCGACGCCGGCATGATCATCGCGACGGCCGGCCACGTCGACCACGGCAAGACCAGTCTCGTCAAGGCGCTGACGCAAATCGACACCGACCGGCTGGCTGAAGAGCAGCGCCGCGGCATGTCGATCGACCTCGGCTTTGCGTACGCCGATTTCGGCGGTGCGGTGCCGATCGGCTTCGTCGACGTGCCGGGCCACGAGCGCTTCGTGCGCAACATGCTCGCCGGTGTCGCCTGCATCGACCTCGCGCTGCTCGTCGTTGCGGCCGACGACGGCCCGATGCCGCAGACCCGCGAGCACCTCGCGATCCTGAGCCTGCTCGGCGTGCCGCGGTGCGTGGTGGCACTGACCGAGATCGATCGCGTGGGGCAGGAGCGTGTGCTGCAGGTCGAGCGCGAGATCGCCGCGCTGCTCGCAGACGGGCCGTATCGACAGGCGCCGATCGTTGCGGTGGTCGCTGCGGAAGGCTCAAACGGGTCGATCGGTGCTGACGCTTCAGCCAGTTCCGGCGCGACCGCCCATGCGAACGTTGCCAGCAATGCGGGCACTCGGCACGCGGCGACGCCAGAAGGCATAGCCGTCTTGCGGGAGCACCTGATTGAGGCAAGCCACTCACTTTCAGCTCGAAGTTCGGCCGGGCATTTTCGGCTCGCGGTAGACCGGAGCTTTACGCTGGCCGGCGCCGGGCGCATCGTGACCGGCGCGGCGCTGTCGGGCGCGGCACGCGTCGGGGACAAGGTCGTGCTATCGCCACGTGGCATATCGGCGCGCGTGCGCGGCATCCACGCAAATGGCCAGAGCGTCGATTGCGCTCGGGCCGGGCAACGCTGCGCTCTGAACCTGGCCGGCGCGGACCTGAAAGACGCTGAATCGGCGCGCGGCGACTGGATCGTCGCCCCCGCAGCCCACGCACCGACTCATCGCCTCGACGTTCGCATCGACGTGCTTGCCAGCGAGGCGAGACCGCTTGCGCATGGCAGCACGCTGCAACTGCACATCGGCGCTGCCGCCGTCCCTTCCCGCATCGCCACGCTCGAAGCGCCGGCCATCGCGCCGGGCGCCAGCGGCCTCGCGCAGATCGTTCTCGACGCTCCGATCGCCGCACTGCGCGGCAACCGCTTCATCCTGCGCGACCCGGCGGCGAACCGCACCGTCGCCGGTGGCAAGGTGCTCGACCCGTTCAGCCCGGCGCGCGGTCGGTTAAAACCCGCGCGCGTTGCGCAATTGGCGGCCATGTCGCTCGCCGATCCGGCCGAGGCGCTGACCGCTTTGCTCGCGAGCGAACCTCTCGGAATCGACCTCACGCGCTTTCTGCTGGCCCGCAATCTGACGGACGACGAAGCCGGGCGACTGCTCGAACCGCTGGCCATCCACGTGATCGATGGCGACGCCACGCGCTGGGCCGTGTCGACCGCGCGCTGGCAAAAACTGCGCGAGCGCGTGTGCACAGCACTTTCCAAATGGCATGCCGAAAAGCCTGACAGCCTGGGGCCGAGTCAGCCGGTACTTGCCGAAGACCTGGGTATACGCGGCGCGGCGACGGTGCTGTTGCGCGCAGCCGTCGATGCGCTCGTGCAACAAGTAGCGTTGGTGCGCGAGAGCCTGCGCATTCGCCTCGCCACCCACCGCGCCGTGCTGTCGGCTGCGGACAGCGAACTGCTGGCCAAAGTGACCGCCCTGCTCCTGCCCGCCGGCCTGCGCCCGCCGATCGTCGGCGAACTCGCCACTCGGCTCGACCGGCCGCAACCCGAACTGCTCGACTTTCTGCTGCGCGCCGGTCGCCTCGGCCAACTGGTGCGCGTCGCACCGAACCGCTTTTTCCTGCCGCAGACCGTGGCCGAACTGGCTGAGCACGCCAATCAACTCGCAAGCGAATCCGGCGATCGCGGCTTCGACGCCGCCGCCTTCCGCGACCGCACCGGCATCGGCCGCAACCTGACCGTGCAAGTGCTCGAGTTCATGGACCGCGAAGGCCTGACCCGCTTCGACGGCAAGCGCCGCAAGCCGGCGCACTGATAGGCCAAGTAACGACCTGGCTGCGCGCCACCGCGTGCTAACGTCCGGCCACGGAAGAGCAACGCATCCCGGTGGAGCGCCCGGTCTTCAAAACCGGCGAGCCGCGTAACAGCGTCTGGTGGGTTCGACTCCCATTCTCTTCCGCCGGCGAATCAAGAGGAGACGGAAAAGCGGCTATTTAAGGACTAAAAATGTACGAACGGCTTGCCGTTGGTATCTCTGTGTTTCGACGTGAGCCCGATCAAACACCCGGCAGCTTCATGACTCCTCGAAACATCAAGAATAGTACCGATTTCTGGCTCTATCAATTTCCAAAACTGGCCCTATGCAGAGAACTTTTGATGAGGTCTACTGAACGCGCAGGCGCGCGCCCTGCACTGTTCCAGCGCCTGTTTATCAACTACAAAGGAGACTTTCAATGCAGCAGAAACCTATGTTTCTCCAAAGGTTGAGGCAGCGTCGCAGCCGCAGTCATTTAGGATTTTCCATTCTCGCGACCACACTGGCAATTACCGCATGTGGTGGCAGTGATTTCCTCGCCTCCCCTAAAAATGAAGCCCAAGTCGTCTACAAAAACGGTGTCATATTGACAGTCGACAAGGACAATAGTTCCGCTGAAGCCGTCGCGGTTCGAGACGGGAAAATCTTGGCCGTAGGCAATTTCAATGCCCTCTCTGGCTATATCGGCGCCAATACTAAGGTGGTGGATCTCAAGGGGAAGACCATGATCCCCGGCATCTATGACGCGCATAGCCACTTCTCAGGCGCCAGGAATACGGGAACATTTGTAGCCGACCTGAACAGCCCGCCGATCGGTCCTGTTCGCAAGATGGACGACCTGGTTGCATCGTTGCAGGCCCAAAAAGCAAAGGTCGGTCCGAAGGACTGGGTAAGGGGCGCAGGCTACGACGACACGCTGATTGCCGAGTTTCGCCACCCAACGCGCGCCGATCTGGACAAGGTTTCCTCCACGCAGCCGGTATACGCTGGTCATGTTTCTGGCCACCTTGCAGTGGTGAACAGCGCGGCGCTGGCAC
>JBDTRV010000368.1:0-3682 GCA_039931475.1 Burkholderiales bacterium
GACATCAAGACCGTGGTCGTCAGTTGCGGCACCTGCTACGACCAGTTGCAGAGCTATGAATTCGACAAGATTTTCCCCGGCTGCCGCATCATCGACATCCACGAATACCTGCTCGAAAAAGGCATCACCTTGCCGCCTGACAATCAAGGCGCGTATCTGTATCACGACCCGTGCCACACGCCGCTCAAGCTGCAGGACCCGATGAAAACGGTGAAGGCGTTGGTCGGTGACGCGGTGATCAAGAACGAGCGCTGCTGCGGCGAATCCGGCACCCTTGGCGTAACCCGGCCCGACATCTCGACCCAGGTGCGCTTTCGCAAGGAAGAAGAGATTCGCAAGGGCGCTGAGGAGTTGCGTGCGAAGGCCGGCGCCACGCCGATCGCCGGCGCGCCGAACGTCAAGATTCTGACGAGCTGCCCGAGCTGCCTGCAAGGATTGAAGCGCTTTGAAGACGACTTGCAAAACGGCCTACTCGAAGCCGACTACATCGTGGTCGAGATGGCCAACCGCATCCTCGGGGCGGACTGGATGCCCGATTACGTCAAGGCCGCGAACGATGGCGGGATCGAGCGCGTGCTGGTCTAGGCAGCGCATTTCCCTGACCGCCGCTGGGCGCCAGTTCATCATAGTGCTATTGAAAACGTAGCTAAAAACCGCCGTCGGACGAGCGGTAGCGGCCTATTTTGATCCGTTTTTCAAGTGCCACATTCCAGACACTCCGATTCCGCCGCGCTCGCCCGTTCCGCGCAACTATCCGTTGCTTGGTCGACCAGCAGCCAATCGCCCCGACTTTTCTGAAGGCCTCGCCCATGCGTTCTTCGCTTTTATCCTTCTTGCTGGTGTCGATCGGCGTCTGCGGTGGCGGAGGCTGCGGCTCGGCCTCCATCGCCGCGCCTGCGGAAAACGCTCATGTGCCGCCGGCCGTGGCGGCGACTTCGTCGACCCGGTCGACCGCGCAACCGGCCGAGTCGCCGCTGCCGTTCACGGCCACGCCGATCGCCCGATTCGACCACCCCTGGGCGTTCGCTTTCATACCCGGCACGAAAAGCGCGCTCGTGACCGAGCAGCAAGGCGCGCTCAAACACTGGACTGAAGGCGGCCCGATTCGTGACGTGGCCGGCGTGCCGAAAGTCGACCACGGCGGGCAGGGCGGCGTCGGTGACGTGGCGCTCGCGCCGGATTTCGCCACCAGCCGCATGATCTATCTGAGCTGGGTCGAACCGGGCGACGGCGGCACGCGCGGCGCCGCCCTCGGGCGCGCGAAGCTCGTGGACGATGCGCAGGGCCTGCGGCTCGAGAACCTGCGGATTGTCTGGCGGCAAACACCGAAAACCACCGGCCGCGGCCACTTCAGCCACCGCATCGCGTTCTCGCCGGACGGCAAATATCTGTTCCTCACCTCAGGCGATCGGCAGAAGCTGGCGCCGGCGCAGGACCTGTCGAACAATCTGGGCGCCACCTTGCGCCTGTTCCCCGACGGCTCCGTGCCGCCCGACAACCCGTTTGCGGATCGAAAAGACGCCGGTGCGCAAATCTGGAGCTACGGGCACCGCAACCTCCTCGGCATCGCGTTCGATGCCAATGGGCAACTCTGGACCAGCGAGATGGGGCCGCGAGGCGGCGACGAGCTCAACCGCGAGGTCGAGGGCGCCAACTACGGCTGGCCGGTGGTCTCCAACGGCGACCACTACGACGGCTCGAACATCCCTGACCATCCAACCCGCCCCGAATTCAACGCGCCCGCCACCTGGTGGAACCCCGTCATCTCGCCCGCCGGGCTGATGTTCGTGCGCGGTGATCGCTACGCCGGCTGGCAGGGCGATGCGCTGCTGCCGGGCTTGTCGAGCAGAGCGCTGGTGCGCGTGACATTCGGCGCAGGCGGCGCGCGCGAGGTGGCCCGCTATCCGATGGGCGCGCGCATTCGCGCCGTGGCCGAGCGCGAGGACGGCACGGTCTGGCTGCTGGAGGACAGCGATCGTGGCCGGCTGATTCGACTCGCGCCCAGGGATTAGGGACCATCGGAACGGCATGGCCTGTGCTCCGGCGTGGGCCGGGGAGGAGCCGGACAACGCGATCCGGTAAACATTGTCGCCACTATAATAATGGTAGCAAACTATCGATACGGGTCCAGCGGAAACGGTCTTTTTTTTCTGATTTTCGAGCGCTCATCGTCACCCACCAGAGGTGCCGCGCGTCTCGATGCGAGTTTCAATGCGACACTGATTGCCGACCCACCAACAGCACTTCCAAAAAAGGAGAGTTCAACCCATGGCAGGCCTGCAATCCGGCGCTCCGACGCCCACCGACATCACCGCGCACGGCAAGGCCAAGGTGCTCGAAGTCGCGTTTTCCGACGGTGAAACCTTTCGCATCCCGTTCGAGCTGATGCGCATCTACTCGCCTTCGGCCGAGGTGCAGGGCCACGGCCCGGGACAGGAGGTGCTGCAGACCGGCAAACGCAACGTCGCGCTGCTCGCGCTCGAGCCGATCGGCAACTACGCGGTGCAGCCAACCTTTTCCGATGGGCACGACACCGGCATCTTCAGTTGGGACTACCTGTATTTCCTCGGCTCGCAGCAGGAAAAACTCTGGGCCGACTATGAAAAGCGCTGGGCCGACGCCGGTGTCGACCGCGATGCGCCGATGGCGGCGGCGAAAGGCGGCGGGCAAAGCCATGGGCACGGCTGCGCCAACCACTGACCGCGTCTCGGTCGGCGGCTCGTTCACTATTATTTGAATAGCAAATAATGACCAGTGGACGAGCGGTATTGGCCATTTACGTTCAAATGTTGCATCGAGCGGCGCCTGTGACGGCCGCCAAACGCCGTTAGCATTGCCCGGATGCGATCGACCCATTTCGGATTTCAGCCAGTACCCGAGCAGGACAAGGCCCGCAAGGTGCGCGGCGTGTTCGACTCGGTAGCGCCGCGCTACGACCTCATGAACGACCTGATGTCCTTCGGCCTGCACCGGGCGTGGAAGGCGTACACGGTGCTCGCGGCCGACGTGCGCGATGGCCATCAGGTGCTCGACATCGCGGGCGGCACCGGCGACCTGGCGCAGGCGTTCGCGAAGAAGGTGGGCGCGAGCGGGCAGGTGGTTCACACCGACATCAACGAGGCCATGCTGCGCAAGGGGCGCGACCGGCTGCTCGACGCCGGCTTGGCACTGCCCACGGTGGTCTGCGACGCCGAAAAACTGCCGTTCGCCGATGAAACATTCGACCGCGTGAGCGTCGCTTTAGGCCTGCGCAACATGACGCGCAAGGATGTCGCTCTGGCCGAAATGTGTCGGGTACTCAAACCCGGCGGCAAGCTGCTCGTACTCGAGTTTTCCAAGGTGGCCAAGCCGCTGGAAAAAGCCTACGACTGGTATTCCTTCAACGTGTTGCCGCGCCTGGGCGGCGCCGTGGCGGGCGATGAGGCGAGCTATCGCTATCTGGCCGAATCGATCCGAATGCACCCGGGCCAGGCAGAGCTCAAGCAAATGATGAAGAATGCCGGCTTTGGGCATGTGGACGTTCACAATCTTACCGGCGGCGTCGTGGCGCTGCATGTTGGAATCCGATGCTGATCGGGGGTTTTTTGGGCGGTTGTGAAACCCGCCGATGGCCCGATCTGCAACCTTGAATTTTTTGGAGGCGAAATGAAAATCTGGTCGATTCTTCTGGTTCTATTCATGA
>JBDTRV010000369.1:0-3674 GCA_039931475.1 Burkholderiales bacterium
ACGGCCTCGGCGCGATCAAGGGCACCGGCGAGCAGGCGATCGAAGCGATCGTGGCCGCACGCGAAGGGCGTGGCAGCGGCCCGCGCGGCGACGTGGCCGGGCCGTTTAAGAGCCTGTTCGACTTCTGCGCCCGGGTCGATCGCGCGCGGCTGAACAAGCGCACGGTCGACGCTCTGATCAAAGCCGGCGCTTTCGATTCGCTCGGCGTGGATCGCGCCACGCTCTGCGCGTCGATCGACCGTGCCTTCGACTTCGCCAGCGCTGCTGAAGCCAACGCCCTGCAAGGCGGCCTGTTCGACATGGGCTCCGAGACGCAAGCGCACGGCTCGAGCACGCAGGAGCCGGAGCTGGTGGTCAGGCCGCCGTGGGGTGTGAAAGAACGCTTGATGCTGGAGAAGGCCGCTGTCGGCTTCTTCCTGTCCGGCCATCTGTTCGATGAAGTGACAACGGAAGTGCGCAGCTTCGCCAAACGCGAAATCGCGGAACTGTCGGACAGCCGCGAGCAGCAGACCGTCGCGGGTTTGGTCAGCGATTTGCGCACCATCAACGGCCAGCGCGGCAAGCTCGCGCTGTTCAAGCTCGACGACAAATCGGCGCAGATCGAAGCGGTCGCGGACGAGGCGGTGCTGAACGCGAACAGAAACACGCTGAAAGACGACGAAGTGGTGATCGTGAGCGGTCGCCTGCAGCCCGGCCGTGGCGGCTTCGAGGCGCGGTTTCAGGTGCAGCAGGTGTGGGACCTGGCAACCGCGCGCTGCCGCTTCGGCAAGTTCCTGCGAGTGGCCGTGAACGGCAAGGCGCCCGACGTGGCCGGCCTGCTGCGCGACTTTCCGCCGCGGCGCGAGCCGTCGGAACAAGGCGAACTGGTGCGCGGCCTGGGCGTGCGGCTGGCACTGCTGCGCGATGGTGCGGCGGCTGAACTTCAGCTCGACGACGATGTGCGCTTCTATCCGAGCGATGCAGCGCTCGCGCGCTGGATCGAGGAAGCGGACCAAGGGCGCGCGACGATCGTCTACGAGTAGCCAAGTCGGCCACCGGACGCCGATTTCACGATCAAAAAATGCCATAACCGCTCGTCCAGTATACGTTTCTAGCTATAAAAACAATATCAATCGAACTGCGGTAGTTCGATCAGCTTTGATCCTCCCGATCGCGCGCTCGAACACCCTGCACTCTTGCGCGGTTGGTATGGCGGCACGGCCGATCCGCGTCGACTGGGGCCTTGCCCCGGCGCGGTCGTCAACACTGGCTGAGCGACCCGCTGCACCGGCTGGTCGATGATCCGGTCGACCGGAAGCGACGGATTGCGAACCGACCTCGTCGCAGTGGCCGGACAATCGATTCATGGATTTCGTCAACCTGCCGTTGCTGGCCGCCTCCGCGCTGGTGTTCGCCAGCGTGCTCGCCGGCCTGTTTTCGGTTCGGGTTGGTTTTTCCTTCTTGCTCGTCTTCCTGTTCGCGGGCATCCTCGCCGGGGAGGATGGTCCGGGCGGGTTTCAGTTCGACGATTTCCGCTTGAGCTTCTGGGTCGGCAACCTCGCGCTGGCGGTCATCCTGCTCGATGGCGGCTTGCGCACCAAGTACGCGAGGTTCCGCACCGGGCTGCGGCCGGCGTCGCTGCTGGCCAGCTTCGGTGTGCTGATTTGCGCGGGCATCACGGCCGTCGCCGGTGTCTGGTTCGTCGGGCTCGACTGGCGCACCGCGTTGCTGCTCGGCTCCATCGTCGGCTCGACCGACGCGGCGGCCGTGTTTGCGTTGCTGACGCGCTCTGGTGTCACGCTGAACGAGCGGGTCGGCGCAACGCTCGAGATCGAATCCGGCATGAACGACCCGATGGCCGTCTACCTGACCCTTGCGTTCATCGCGCTGCTTGCGCCCGGCGCATCGAATGAATCGGCGTGGCAGGCGATGGCGCTGTCGTTCGTTCGGCAATTCGGCTGGGGGGCGCTGATCGGCATCGCCGGCGGCTTCGCGCTGGCTGCCCTGCTTCGCCGCGTCGCCTCGAAGGATGCGGAAAGCGGCATCCTGGCGCTGCTGATCGTTGCCAGCGGCCTCGCCGTCTTCGCCGCCACGGGGATGGTGGGGGGCTCGGGCTTTCTGGCGGTCTATCTGTTCGGTCTGATCGTTGCCAACCGCGCCCCGGATGCGGTGGCGCCGACCCTGGCCGCGATGGATGGCTACGCCTGGCTCGCGCAGGCCGGCATGTTCCTGCTGCTGGGTCTGCTGGTGACGCCGACCACGATGCTGGCCTCTTGGGCGCCGGCTCTGGCAGTGGCGCTGACCTTGATCTTCGTGGCTCGCCCGGTGGCCGTGTGGCTGTGCCTGCTGCCGTTTCACTTCACGGCGCGCGAGACCTGGTTCATCTCGTGGGTGGGCCTGCGCGGCGCGGTGCCGATCGTGCTGGCGCTGTTTCCACTCATGGCTGGAACGCCGGAGGCCGGATTGCTGTTCAACATCGCGTTCATGGTGGTGCTGACGTCGTTGCTCACGCAGGGCAGCGCCATTGGCCCGATGGCACGCAAACTGGGCGTCGCGATGCCCGATCCCGCCGATGAGCGGCAGGTGCGAGCGGTCTTTCGCGATTTTCCGCTCGACCCTAAAACGTCGATCGGCTCGGTCTGCGAGTTCTACGATCTGCCGATGCCGGCCGATTCCTCGCCTTCGCTGGCCGACTGGATGGCTGGCGAGCTGCGCCGGGAGCCGGTCGCCGGAGACTCCGTACTTTTGGGGCCGGCGGCGCTGGTGGTGCGCGAGGTCGAGGATGGAAAAATCTCGAGCATTGGCCTCGGCCTGAAGGACTGACGCGGGACCCCGTTGGTAGCCCGCCGCGCACTTCGGGTACTGGGTCCAAGGTAGGCTCTCCCAGAGCCGTTCAGATCGAAGAAGGAACCCCGAATGACCGTACTGACAAACCTCTTGGCCGCCACCGATCTTTCGAGTCCGGCGCTCCAAGCGGCGGACCGCGCCGCAAGGCTCGCGCAAGAGGCGGGCGCACGGCTGCGGCTCGTGCATGCGCTCAATGCGAGCGTGGTGGGGCAGTTGCAGCAGCTGCTGGGCCGCTCCACTGCGCTGGAGCAGACGCTCATCGAGCAGACCGGCGCCGAGCTTCGGGAAATGGCGAGTGAGCTTTCGGCCGCGCACGGCATGACCATCGACTCGACGCTGGTGCAAGGCGCCGTGGAGGGCGAGATCACGCGCGAAGCGGAGCAGATGAACGCGGACCTGGTGGTACTCGGTTCTCGCGGCGCCGGTTTCCTGCGCCGATTCGTGCTGGGTTCCACCGCCGAGCGGCTGCTGCGCAAGTCGAAACGCCCAATGCTGGTGGTCAAGCAGCGGGCTCACGAGCCGTACCGCCGGGTGCTGGTGGCGCTGGATTTCTCGCCATGGTCGGCGCCGCTGATCGGCTTGGCGCGTCGCGTTGCGCCGGGCGCGCGCCTGGTGCTGCTGAGCGCGTACGAGGTGCCCTTCGAGGGCAAGCTGCGTTATGCCAGTGTTGCCGAAACCACCATCCAAGCCTATCGCGAGGAGGCGCGGCAGGTTGCGGTGCGCCAGCTCAACGCGCTGGCGGCGGAGGCTGGCCTGCAGCCGACCGACTGGACGCCATGTATCCGCCGCAACGATGCCTCGCTGGCCATCGTCGAACAGGAGCAGGAGCAGGCCTGCGACCTGATCGT
>JBDTRV010000370.1:0-3663 GCA_039931475.1 Burkholderiales bacterium
AGCTGATCGGCTTGGACGGCCACTTGTCCTGGGCCCGGGCCAGGGAAGGCAGCAGGGCGAGGGCGGGGATGAGCGTCAGGGTTTGGGTGGCGAGTCTGCGTTTCGCGTTCATGAGGTTGGTCTTCGTTGGTTGGGAAAACGTGTGGGGAAATCGCGCCCGTCAGCGCCCGTCAGCGCCCGTCAGTGAATCTCAGGCTCGGCCGTGGGTGCGGTGCCTGAGAGAAAGTCGAAGTCGCATCCCTTGTCCGCCTGTTGGATGTGCTGCATTACGAGCTTGCCGTAGCCGCGCGCGAATTTCGGTGCCGGTGCGGTCCAGGCGGCGCGACGCTCGGCCCATTCGGCGTCGGTGAGGTCCACGTCGATGCGTTTGTTGGCCACGTCGAGCGTGATCCGGTCGCCGGTGCGGATCAAAGCGAGCGGGCCGCCGACCCAGCTTTCGGGCGCGACGTGCAGCACGCAGGTGCCGTAGCTGGTGCCGGACATGCGCGCGTCGGAGATCCGCACCATGTCCTTCACGCCCTTCATGAGCAGCTTTTTGGGCAGCGGCATCATGCCCCACTCGGGCATGCCGGGGCCGCCGAGCGGGCCGGCGTTGCGCAGCACCAGGACGCTGTTTTCGTCGACATCCAGATCATCGCGGTCGATCAACGAAGCCATGTGGTTGTAGTCGTCGAACACGAACGCATGGCCGCTGTGCTGCAAAAACTTCTGCTGCATCGCGCCGGTTTTGAGCACCGCGCCGTCGGGTGCGAGGTTGCCGCGCAGCACGACCAGGCCGCCGTCGGGCCGCACGGGATTGTTTCTCCGGCGGATCACGTCGTCGTTCCAAATCTTGGCTTCTGCGATGTTCTCGCCCAGCGTCTTTCCGTTGCAGTTCAGGCAGTCGAGATGGAGCAGGTCGCGCAGCTCGGCGAGCATCGCGGGCAGGCCGCCGGCATAGTGGAAATCCTCCATCAGATAGCCAGTGCCGACCGGACGGATGTTCGCGAGCACCGGCGTTTTTGCGCTGATCGGATTGAACCGATCAAGCGAAAAGTCGACACCAGCGCGTCCCGCCATCGCGATCAAATGAACGATCGCGTTGGTCGAGCCGCCGTTGGCCATCAACGTGACGGCCGCATTGTCGAACGCATCGGGGGTGAGCAGGTCGCGGATCGTCATGTCCTCCCACACCATCTCGACGATGCGCTTGCCGCACAGGGCCGACATGCGCTCGTGGCCGGAATCGGGCGCGGGAATCGTGCTGGCGCCGGGCAGGCTGATGCCGAGCGCTTCGCAGATCGTCGCCATCGTGCTGGCCGTGCCCATCGTCATGCAGGTGCCGGGCGAGCGCGCGATGCTGGACTCGATCTCTTCATGCTCGGCCTGCGTGATGCGGCCGGCGCGGCGTTCGTCCCAGAATTTCCACTGGTCCGAGCCGGAGCCCAAGGTCTGGCCGCGCCAGCGCGCGGTCAGCATCGGGCCGGCTGGCAGAAAGATCGCGGGCAGGTTCATGCTGGTCGCGCCCATCACGAGCGCGGGCGT
The DNA here is from genome assembly GCA_039931475.1 of Burkholderiales bacterium. GTDB lineage: Bacteria > Pseudomonadota > Gammaproteobacteria > Burkholderiales > Burkholderiaceae_C > JBBPYC01. Next base: position 1,525 of record JBDTRV010000370.1, read on the forward strand.
GGTTTTGTCGCAGCCGCCCAGCAGCACCGCGCCGTCGATCGGGTAGCTGCGCAGCAGCTCTTCGGTCTCCATCGCAAGCAGGTTGCGGTACATCATCGTGGTCGGCTTCTGGATCGTCTCGGCCAGGGTGATCGCGGGCAGCTCGACCGGAAATCCCCCGGCTTGCCAGACGCCACGCTTGACCTGCTCGGCGCGCGCGCGCAAATGCGTGTGGCAGGGGTTGATTTCGGCCCAGGTGTTGACGATGCCGATCACCGGCTTGCCCATGAATTCGCTGCGGTCGAACCCCATTTGCATGGTGCGGGAGCGATGGCCGAACGCGCGCAGGTCAGTGGCGCCGAACCAGCGATGGCTGCGCAGCGATTCAGGCGTGCGCCTTGGTTTCGTCTTGTCGTTCATGAGCCTTCCTTCAAACCCAGATCGCGAATCAGCTTTCCCCATTTGGCTTCGTCACGGTCCATGTGCTGGCGCACGGCCTCGGGCGTCGTGATCTTGAGTTCGACGCCCTTGGCGGCCATCGTCTCGCGCAGTTCGTTGTCACGACTGTTTTTTTGCAGCGCGTTTTGAAGCGTGTCGATGACCGTCTTGGGCGTGCCGGCGGGCGCGACCAGCGCCATCCAGAACACCGCTTCAAAGCCCTTGATGCCGGCCGCTTCCTCCACCGTCGGTAATTCCGGCAGCATGGCCAGCCGCTCCGTGGTGCTAACGGCGATGCCGACGGTGCGCCCGGACTTGATCAAAGGCGCCGCCTCGTTCGCGGCCGAGAACATCATCTGAATCGAGCCGCCCATCAGATCCTGCGCTGCGGGCGCGCCGCCACGGTAATGCGCAACCGCGAGTTTCAGATCGAACGAGCGGATGAAGTATTCGGCCGCCAAATGGTTGATCGAGCCCAGGCCCGAGGTGCCGATTGCGTACTTGTCCGGGTTGGCTCGCACCAGCGCTAGCAGTTCCTTCATGTTCTTGACGCCGAGCGTCGGGCTGACCTGCAACACGAACGGCGAGTAGATCAACATCGAGATCGGCTCGAAGTCCTTGCGCGGGTCGTATTGCACCGACTTTTGCAGGATCGGATTGATCACGAGCGAGACCGGCGCGGTGTACAAGGTGTAGCCGTCGGCTGGCTGATTGACCATGTAGTTGCTCGCGACGGTGGACGCGGCGCCGGCCTTGTTCTCGATCACGATCGGCTGGCCCAGTTCCTTGGACAGGCGATCGAGGATGGCGCGGCTCGATGTGTCGCTCATGCCGCCAGCGGGGTAGGGGACGATGACCTTGATCGTCTTGTCCGGGTAGGGGGTCTGCGCCGTCGCCGCGAGCGCGGTGGCCGAGGCCAGCAGGAAACCAATCCGGGCGAGAAGTCGCCGCAATGAAATGCTCGTCATCAATGGCCTTTTCAGTTCTGGGTTCATTCATTCTGCGTGAACCCTCACCGTTGCGCCATTGCCGTTTGTCCCCTTGCGGGCGGCGACAATCGCTCTATGACTCCACCCCTTACGAACGACACGTTTCTGCGCGCGTGCCTGCGGCAGGCCACCGACTACACCCCAATCTGGCTGATGCGCCAAGCCGGCCGCTACTTGCCCGAATATCGTGCCACGCGCGCCCGCGCCGGCAGCTTCATGGGACTGGCAACGAACGTGGATTTCGCCACCGAGGCGACGCTGCAACCAATAGAGCGCTACCCGCTCGACGCGGCCATCCTTTTCTCCGACATCCTCACGGTGCCCGACGCCATGGGCCTGGGCCTGTCGTTCGCGGATGGCGAAGGGCCGAGATTCGCGTCACCGGTGCGCAACGAGGCTGACGTCGCAAAGCTCGCGGTGCCCGATTTGGGCAAGCTGCGTTACGTGTTCGACGCGGTCGCCTCGATCCGCAAGGCACTCGGCGGAAAAGTGCCGCTGATCGGTTTTTCGGGCAGCCCGTGGACCTTGGCCTGCTACATGGTCGAAGGGGCGGGGTCGAGTGACTATCGCCTGGTCAAGACCATGCTTTATGCGCGGCCCGATCTGATGCACCGGATGCTCGAAATCAACGCCGCTGCGGTCGCCGCCTATCTGAATGCACAGATCGACGCCGGCGCACAGGCGGTGATGATCTTCGACAGTTGGGGCGGCGTGCTGGCCGACGGCGCGTTCC
>JBDTRV010000371.1:0-3656 GCA_039931475.1 Burkholderiales bacterium
CTCCTGCGCGATCTTTGCCGATGCGATGGCGGTACCCGAACTGGTGCCTCCGATGATGGCCGATACGCCGCCTTCGTCGATCCACTGGCGCACCCGGGAGGCGGCAATGTCGGCTTTGTTTTGATGGTCGGCCGTGACCAGCTCGATGTTGCGATTCAGCACTTTGCCGCCGAAGTCGGCGATCGCCATCCGGATCGCCTCCGCGCCGCCCTCGCCGTCCAGGTCGGCATACAGGCCCGACATGTCGGTCACGAAGCCGATCTTGAGGGGCTTGTCCTGAGCCAACGCGGTTCCGGCGATCAGACCACATGCGACGAGAGATGCGCAAGCGATGGGTTTAAGTTTCATGGTTTCTCCTTTGGTTAATCGAATAAACAGCCGGTGCGACCGGCCTTGCGATTTCAGACACCGAGCAACTCGTTGAGGGTGTCCATCTTTTCCGGCAGCTGCGCGGACTCGAACTGCTCCACGATCAGCCCGTGCTCCATCACGTAAAACCGGTCCGCGAGCGGCGCGGCAAAACGAAAGTTCTGCTCGACCATCACGACGGTGTAGCCGCGCGCCTTCAACTCTGTGATCATGCGGGCGAGCGCCTGAACGATCACCGGGGCCAGACCCTCCGAAATTTCATCGAGCAGCAGCAGATTGGCGCCGGTGCGCAGGATTCGCGCGACCGCGAGCATCTGCTGCTCGCCGCCCGAAAGCCGCGTGCCGGGGCTGCTTTTGCGCTCCTCCAGGTTCGGGAACATCTTGTAGATCTCGGCGATCGACATGCTCTTGGTTTTCTCCGAGACCACCGGCGGCAGCATCAGATTTTCTTCGCACGAAAGGCTCGAGAAAATCGCGCGTTCCTCCGGGCAGTAGCCAATGCCCTGATGCGCGATCCGATGAGTCGAAAGCTTGATCGTCTCGGTTCCATTGACCTTGATCGATCCTTCGCGCCTGCCCGCAAGCCCCATGATCGAGCGCAAGGTAGTCGTGCGGCCCGCACCGTTGCGGCCGAGCAGCGTCACCACCTCGCCTTGATTCACGGACAAGTTGACGCCGTGCAGAATGTGCGACTCGCCATACCATGCGTGAAGATCGCGGATTTCGAGGACGGCAGTCATAAAGTCCCCACGCTTGCCACTACGTGTACTGCACTGCCCCCAAAGGGGGCGCGAGCTTGCTTGGGGTGGCCCGGCGCAGCGCTCATCAATGCGCCCCTTGCAACGCAGCGTCGGTGGAGCCCATGTACGCCTCCATGACCTGTGGGTTGCGCGAGATCTCTTCGTAAGGCCCTTCGGCCAACACTGCGCCGCGCTGCAGCACGGTGATCTTGTCCGCGATGCTCGCGACCACGCCCATGTTGTGCTCGACCATCAAGATGGTGCGACCTGCCGACACCTTCTTGATCAGCGCTGTCACGCGGTCGACGTCTTCATGGCCCATGCCCTGTGTGGGCTCGTCCAGCAGCATCAGGTCGGGCTCCATTGCCAGCGTGGTCGCGATTTCGAGCGCGCGCTTGCGTCCGTACGGCAGATTGACCGTTTCCTCGTGCGCGAATTCGGTCAGCCCCACTTCATCGAGCAACTCCATCGCGCGCTTGTCGAGCCGCGACAGCGATTTCTCGCTTTTCCAGAAGTGGTAGGAGGTGCCGAGCTTGCGTTGCAGACCGATGCGGACATTGCGCAACACCGTCATGTGCGGAAACACGGCCGAGATCTGGAACGACCGGATGACGCCGCGGCGAGCGATTTGCGCCGGTTTTTCATGCGTGATGTCGTGGCCGTGATAAAGAATTTTGCCGCGAGTGGGCACCAGAAACTTGGTCAGCAGATTGAAGCAGGTGGTCTTGCCGGCGCCATTGGGGCCGATGAGTGCATGGATGTGGCCACTTTGCACCTTGAGGCTCACGTCGTCGACTGCGGTGAAGCCCTTGAAGTCTTTCGTGAGGTTGCGCGTTTCGAGAATGATGTCGCTCATTGCGGCTTGGCTTGTCCCTTGCTGTTGACTTTCGTTTTCGTCTCATGACGCATTTCGCTCATCAGCATAACAACTTTTTGCAGCACTATTCGTCAGGGTTTGTCCAGAGACGGGCGCGCCGCTTCGCCTGCGGTACAACCCGTTGCAGCGCGCCACTCCACCGTGACATGCAACCCGCCTCGTTCTCATTGCTGCGATGCACACAATGCAGCAATGAGGCAAGACCCGTGGTCCTAGAATTCAAGCGAGCGGCCCTCGCATGGTGGGGCCGGTTGTTTTCGGAAAGCGATTCGTTCATGGCGCAATCAATCGAAGCCTCATCGCCGCACGTGATGAACACCTACGCCCGCTTGCCGATCGCGCTCGACCACGGCCAGGGTGTGCGTGTCTGGGATGTCAATGGCAAGAGCTATCTTGACGCGCTGGGCGGCATTGCGGTAAATACTCTGGGCCACAACCACCCGAAGCTCGTGCCCGCGCTGCAGGACCAGATCGCGAAGCTGATTCACTGCTCGAACTACTACCACGTGCCGGGGCAGGAGCTGCTTGCCGCCAGGCTCTGCGCCCTTTCTGGCATGAGCAACGTGTTTTTCTGCTGCACCGGCTTGGAAGCGAACGAAGCCGCGATCAAGCTGGCGCGCAAGTTCGGCCACGGCAAGGGCATCGAAAATCCGCAGATCGTGGTGTACGAAAAAGCCTTTCACGGCCGCAGCATCGCCACGCTTTCGGCCACCGGCAACGAAAAAATCAAGGTCGGCTTCGGCCCGATGCTCGAAGGCTTCATCCGCGTGCCGCTGAACGACGTGGCCGCACTGCGCCAGGCCACCGACGGCAACCCAAACGTGGTCGCCGTCTTTTTCGAGACCATCCAGGGCGAAGGCGGCATCAACCCGATGCGCAATGACTACCTGCGCGAGGTGCGCAAACTGTGCGACGACCGCGACTGGCTCATGATGATCGACGAGGTGCAATGCGGCATGGGCCGCACCGGAAAATGGTTCGCGCACCAGTGGGCCGGCATCGTGCCGGACGTGATGCCGCTGGCCAAGGGGCTCGGCTCCGGCGTGCCGATCGGCGCGGTGGTTGCCGGACCGAAGGCGGCGTCGATCTTTCAGCCTGGCAACCATGGCACCACTTTCGGCGGCAATCCGCTTGCGATGCGGGCCGGCATCGAGACCATCCGGATCATCGAGGATGAGGGCCTGCTCGAGAACGCGGCCAAGGTCGGTGCGCATCTGAAGACTGCGCTCGAGCGTGAGTTGAAAGGAACGGCCGGCTTTCGCGAGGTGCGCGGGCAAGGTCTAATGCTTGGAGTGGAACTGGCAAAGCCGTGCAATGTGTTGACCGCTCGCGCGGCCGAGGCTGGCTTGCTCATCAGCGTGACGGCCGACAACGTGGTGCGTCTTGTGCCGCCGCTGATCATCACATCGGCGGAAGCGGATGAGATCGTCGCCATTCTCGTTCCGCTGATCAAGCAGTTCCTGGCGGAGCAAGCGTGAGCACGCCGATTCGCCACTACCTGCAGTTCAGCGACTTCACAGCCGATGAATACGCTTGGTTGTTCCAACGCGCCGCGCTGATCAAGAAGAAGTTCAAGGCCTACGAAAAACACCGCCCATTGGTCGACCGCACGCTTGCGCTGATCTTCGAGAAGGCCTCGACCCGCACCCGCGTGAGTTTCGAGGCCGGCA
>JBDTRV010000372.1:0-3654 GCA_039931475.1 Burkholderiales bacterium
ACAGCGGCGTTTCGAGGTCCGCGAAGGCCTCGGCCATCAGCGGGATGCGGTTGAAACCTTGGGCGCTCAAGGATTTGAATTCGAGTTCGGTGATCACGGCGGGGCGTTCTCCGGTTTCGGGCGGGCGGGCGAACAGGCAGTTTCGCCAACAACTTGGCAGGCGCCTGCCCAATGCACCAGCGGCGGCTCAAGCCGCGGCAAGCGACGCCGATATCGTAGCTGGCAACAACATCAACAAGCTCCAGGTGGGCCTCGAATCATGCAAGCATTCAACTTCAGGAAGTCGGCGCAAGCCATTCTCGGCGCAGCTCTGCTGACCGCCGTCCTCAGCAGCGGCGCGGCCACGGTGGACGCGGCCGGCGTCAAATTTCAGGACCGGGCCGAACTCGGCGCCACCAAACTCGTGCTCAACGGCGCTGGTGTGCGCTTTCGGACGATCTTCAAGGTCTATGCGGCCGGGCTGTATCTGAGCCGCACGGCCGCCACGCTCGACGACGTCATCGCGGCACCCGGCGCCAAACGCATCACGCTCGTCATGCTGCGCGACATCGAGGCCGACCAGATTTCCCGCCTGTTCCTGAGCGGCATCATGAAAAGCGTGCCGCCATCCGAAGCGTCGCGGCTGACGCCGGTGTTGCTGCGCCTTTCCGAAGCCGTCACCGGCGTGCGGAAATTCGTGCCGAACGACGTTCTGACCATCGAATTCGAGCCGGGCGTCGGCACCACCTTCCGTGTCAACGGCAAGAGGACGGGCGACACCATGGGCGGCGCCACCGTGTTCGATGCCGCCATGCACATCTGGATGGGGGCCGATCCAGCCGACTGGGCCTTGAAGGACGCGCTGCTCGGCAAGGCGGCGCCGTCGAACTGAGTGTTCAGGAACGCGGTGCGATGGCGGCCGCGATCGCATCGATCGAGTCCGCGAACCCGTCGGCATCCACCGCTCCGATCGGCTCGCCGTGGTTGTAGCCGTAGGTCACGAGCCACACCGGGCATCCCGCCGCGCGTGCGGCCTTGGCGTCGTTGCTCGAATCGCCGACCATCAGGGTGCGCTTAGGTAGCGTGCCGAGCGCCTCGCACGTCTTGAAAAGCGGCAGTGGATCAGGCTTTTTGCGCTCGAACGAATCGCCACCGAATACGACGTCGAAATAGCCGTCGAGCTTCAGGTGAGCGAGCAGCGCTTGCGCGAACGCCAGCGGCTTGTTGGTCAGGCACGCCAGCCGCCAGCCGCGCGCTTTGAGCAGCGCAAGCCCCTCTCGCACACCGGGATAGACCGCGGAGTGCTGGCCGTTGACGGCCGCATAGTGGCGCTGGTAGCTGCGCCATGCCGCGGCGAAAAGCTCTGGCGGCGCCGAAACGTGTTCGAGGACAGACGCGATGAGGTGCTCCGAGCCCTTGCCGACCATGCGCTCGATGGCGGCTCTAGTCACCGACGGCAGATTCAGCTCGGAAAGGCTCAAGTTCAGCGCCACGTCGAAGTCGCCGAGGGTGTCGACCATGGTGCCGTCCAGGTCGACGATCGCGGCGTCGATTTGTTCAAGGATGGAAGGGGTTGTGTTCACCCGCTCGATGGTAAGCGGCCTCCCGTCAGGCAGCCCGGTCACGGCCCGCGTCGGCCGTCAGACCGCCATCAGCCGCCGCAGCCAGTCGAGCAGCACCGAGGGCAGCAGTTCCGGGCGCGACAGCAGCGCATAGTGGTGCGGGCCGAACACCGCCGGCAGGTAGTTCGCGGCCTGTCGGTCGACTGTCAGGCAAAAGGTCGCAATGCCCGAAAGGCGTGCTTCGATCGCGGCCTGGCGCATGTCTTCGACGCCGTAGCGACCTTCGTACGCGTCGACGTCATTCGGCTTGCCGTCGGACAACAGCAAAAGCAGCCGGTGCTCGGCCGGCTCGCGCATCAGCAACGCGGTTGCATGGCGCAATGCGGCGCCGGCGCGGGTGTAGTGCTCCGGCTCTAGGCCGGCAATGCGTTGCGCCACGTCGTCGCTGTAGCGCTCGCTGAAGGCCTTGACGCTGCGCACCACCACGCCGTGCGGCCCTTCGCCCGAGAACGCCTGAACGCTGTATGGCGCGTTCATGCCTTCGAGCGCGATGCAGACCAGAAGCAGCGCCTCTCGTTCCACGTCGATGATCCGCTGCGAGCCGGCGATCCAGCCATCGGTCGAGCCGCTCGCGTCGACCAGCAGCAGCACCGCCAGATCGCGCCGGCTGCGCCGCTCGCTTTGGTACAGCCGCTGATCCAGTGCGCCGCCGGCGCGCCAGGCTGCGCGGCTTTCGATCAATGCGGCCAGGTCGATCTCGTCACCTTCGAGCTGCCGGTGCAGCCTGACCCGCTGCGCGCGCAGCAACTCGAAGCGGCGCCGGATCTCGTGCAGCATGGCGGCGCGGCCGGCCAAAGTGTCGTCAACCCATTGCTGTGGTCCTGGTGTGGCCGGCAGCAGCAGCACGGTGGCGCCGGAGTCGCGCAGGCAGCCAGCGCGCCAGTCCCATTCGGGGTAACTGATGCGCTCGGGCGCGGTGGCGGCCGCAGGCGTGGCTTCGGTTCTGCCGCGTGCCGGCGGTGGATCGTCCGAAATCAACACTTCCTTGGGCTTGTCCGGTGTGCTGATGAGGCGTGCCTCGGGCAACTCCGAAAGCGCATCGGCGAATTCGTCGGCCGCCGTTTCGGAGTCACGATCAGTTGGGCGCTGCAGGCCCATCGGGTCTTCCGCTTTTTCTTGCGGCGCCGCCGTCTGCACCATCCAGGCGCCGGGGTTTGGGTCGTCTTCGTCGTCGCTGGCTTCGCGCACCTCGGGGCGTCTTGCAAGGCGCGCGCTGCGCGGCGCCCGCGGATCCGCATCGCTCGTGTCCTTCCCGGCAGCGCCGCTTGAACCGGCTTTCAGGTTGGGTGGGGCACGCAACTCGCCGGTCCACTGGTCGCGCCATAGCCACGGGCCGGCGTGCCGGCTGTCGCCGACGGGCCAATTGCGCAGCAATGCGCTGGCCTGGTCGATGGATGCCGCGGGTCCACGCGCTGATCCCGATTCGATGCGCAATCCTGGCAGCCACGGCTGCAGATCGAGCGCTTTTTCGGCTGGCGTTTCAAGCAGCGCCCGCGCCAACCGTTCGATCGGATGTAACAGGACGGGAATAGTTTTCATCGCCGGTCGCTGCGCCAGCGCATCACGCTGCAAGGCGGCTAGATCGCCCGTAAGCCCGGGCAGGCGATCGAGCAGTTCGGCGTCGGCCGCGCGCGCTTCGAGCAGCAGGTAAAGGTCGCGGCAAAGGGGCGGGCCGTCGTCAGGCAGGAAAGCGGCGCTGCCGCGCAACGCGCGCATGGCCTGGCGCAGCGCCTGAATTCGATAGCGCGAGGTGGCCGCCGCTGGTGCCGGCAAAGCGCCAAGCGTCCGTGGCAACCAGATGCAGGCTCCGTCGGTCGCCGGCAGTGCGGCGTTCGAATGCGGGAGCCGCTGGCGCAGCATCAGGCGCGCCAGCACCGTCGGCGGCGACGGCGTCTGCGCGGTGCGAAGTGGAAAGCTGCGGCCGAACACCGCGGCGATCAACAGATCGAGGCGTGGCGCAACATCGGCCAGACGCAGCAGCGCCGGGCCGCTCTTGGCCGGGCGATGCCGGCGCCAGATATCCCGCGCGAAGATCGTCGCGTGGCGCGCGGCA
>JBDTRV010000373.1:0-3645 GCA_039931475.1 Burkholderiales bacterium
GGCCGAGGAAGACGCGAGCGAACTGCCGCCGAACGCGATCGGCCACGTCGAAATCGCGCTGCAGGAGTCGATCGCGGCGCTGCCCTACGCCCAGTCGCGCCAGCTCGGCTCGCTGGTGCTGGTGGACACCGCCACGCACAAGACCTCGGGCGCGGTGCTGATTCAGTGACCCCGCCGCCTCGCGTACCTGAAAAAATTAGAATCGAAGACTGTCCTCAAACAGCCTCCCAACGCAAAGCGCCATGACACACGTCGTCACTGAATCCTGTATCCGCTGCAAGTACACCGATTGCGTGGACGTCTGCCCCGTCGACTGCTTCCGCGAAGGGCCGAACATGCTCGTGATCGACCCGGACGAATGCATCGACTGTGCCGTCTGCATTCCCGAATGTCCGGTCAACGCGATTTACGCGGAAGAAGACCTGCCGGGCGACCAGATCGCGTTCATCAAGATCAACGCCGACTTGACGCCCACGTTCAAGAGCATCACCAAGCGCAAGGCGGCGCCGCCCGATGCCGACGATTGGAAAGACAAGGGCGACAAGATCGGTGAACTGGTGCGCGACTGGTAGCACGCACCGTCCGTTCTTGTTGAGCGCCAGGTGAGCGAGTCCGGCCAGCCGATCGAAACCGATGCGCTCGTGATTGGCGCCGGGCCGGTGGGGCTTTTTCAGGCATTTCAGCTCGGCCTGCTCGAAGTCAAAACGCACATCGTCGATTCGCTGCCCTATGTGGGCGGGCAGTGCGTTGAGCTGTACGGCGACAAGCCGATCTACGACATTCCTTCGGTCGACGTATGCACCGGCCGCGAACTGGCGGACCGACTGCTGCGCCAGATCGCGCCGTTCAAGGTGCCGCTACACCTTTCGGCAGTCGTCGTTGGCTTGAGCCGGCAGGGCGATGGCCGCTGGCTCGCCCAGACCCGGCGCGGCGCCGCGCGGTGTTCGAGCTTTTTGGCCAGGACCGTTTTCATCGCAGGCGGCGTCGGCGCATTCTTGCCGCGCAAGATCAAGGTGGAAGGCCTCGACCGGTTCGAAGGTTCGCAGCTTTTGTATCGGTCCGCGCCCGAGCAGGATGTCTTCGGCAAGCATGTGATCGTGATGGGCGGCGACGCGGGGGCACTCGACACCGCGGTCGAGTTGGCCGGCCGCACCGAGCGCCCGCCCGCCTCCGTCACCCTGCTGCACCGGCGCAAGGTGCTCGATGCGCCAGCCGAGCAAATCGCCCAAATGGACGCCCTGTGCGAAACCGGCCGCATGAAGTTCGTCATCGGCCAGATCACCGGGTGCGAAGCCGCGGACGACCGACTGCAAAGCGTGCTCGTGACCGACCCCGACGCGCAAACCCACGCGCTGACGGCCGATCTGCTGCTGGTGCTGCTCGGCCTTTCCCCCAAGCTCGGTCCGATCGCCGATTGGGGCCTGGCGCTCGAGCGCAAGCAGATCGTGGTCGACACCGAAGGTTTTCAGACCAGCGAGCCCGGCATCTTCGCGGTCGGGGACGTCAACACCTATCCGGGCAAAAAAAAGCTGATCGTTTGCGGCTTTCACGAAGCAACGCTGGCCGCTTGGGCCGCCGCGCCGATCGTGTTTCCGGAGAAAAAACTCGCGCTGCAGTACACGACGACCAGCCCGCGATTGCACCAACTGCTCGGCGTGGGGACCGAACCGGCGAGTTGAGTCGTGTCGGCTGCGCGGGCCGGTGCAAGCGCCACGGCCAGCATCGAGGGTTGCGCTCGCTCAACCGCGAAGAAAGAACAGCGTGGTCATCACCAGACCGATGACGACAATAGCGACGCGCAGCACGGGCGCCGGAATTCGCCGCGCAAGGCGGGCCCCGAAGTAACCGCCAGCCGTCGCCGCAATCATCATGACCAATGCCTGAGGCCAGGCCACGACGCCACCCCACGCGTAGATGCAGACCGCGATCGCCGTAAGCAACGCCGACACCACGTTCTTCATGCCGTTCATGGCATTCAGATTGGTTTGACCGAGCAAGCCGAACAGCGCCAGAAGCAGGATGCCGAGGCCACCGTTGAAGTAGCCGCCGTAGATGGAAACTGCCAACATGCCGGCGGCGGACTTCGCCGCCGAGGCTTCGCCGGTTGAGCTGCCTTTGAGTTTGCGCAACAGCATTGGGCCGACGGCGAACAGTATGGTGGCAAGCAGCAACAACCACGGCACGATCTTGCTGAAGGTTCGGTCGTCAGTCACCAGTAGCAGGGCAGCGCCCATCGCTCCGCCGATCAGACTCAGGGCAATCAGCGCCCGCAACGACAGGCCGGGCGGTGCCTGCAGGTCTTCCCGAAACCCCCATGCTCCGGATGCATAGCCGGGCAAAAGCGCAACGGTGCCGGTAGCGTTCGCGATGACGGGTGGCATGCCCGTGAAAACCAGTGCCGGAAGCGTGAGAAAACTGCCGCCACCCGCGATGGCATTCAATGCACCCGCCACGAAGGCAGCGGCGAGCAACAGGATGAGGTTGAAAGGGTCGTTCAGCATGGGGCGGGGTCGAAGATCGGCTTGCGCGGCGCATCTTCGCACACACCAACCTCATAAATGAGCGAGCGCTGCCGCTGCGTTTCGATGCAACTGGCGACCAGCTCTACAGCCCGGTCGCGCGATTGACTGCGGAGAAATACAGACGGTTCGGTAGCAGCCGCGCCAGTTTGACGAGCCGGGTAAACCGCTTGGGAAAATGAATCTCGAAAGCGCCGCTGGCCCAGCCTTCGAGAATCTCCTGGGCCGCCCTTTCGGGCTCGATCATCGCGGGCATCGGAAAGTCGTTCTGCTTCGTCATCGGCGTGTCGACGAAGCCGGGATTGATCAGGCTGACGCCGATGCCGTGCGGGCGCAGGTCGAGATACATGGTCTCGGCCAGGTTGATCAGCGCCGCCTTGGTCGGGCCGTAGGCCAGGCCCTTGGGCAGGCCGCGCGAGCCAGCGACGCTGGCGATCATGCTCAGGTGGCCATGGCGCTGCTTCAGAAGTTGCGGTATCACCACGCTGAAGACGCGCAGAGCGCCCGCCACATTGACGTCGACATGACGCAGCAAAACGTCGAGGTCGAATTCGGTGGCTCGCATGGGCTTGAACATGCCGGCGCCATAGATCGCCAGATCGAGCGGCCCTTCTGAAAACACAGCGGCGGCCGCGGCTTCGACGCTTTGCAGGTCGGTGGCGTCGAGTGGCACGGCCTGCGCCAGCGGCCTGCCTTGCCGGTCGACGCCCGGATGCGAGGCCGCGAATTGCTGCAATGCACCCGCGTCGCGCGCCGACACCGCCACGCTCGCACCGAGCGCTCGCAAGTCGATTGCAAGCGCCAGGCCGATGCCGCTCGATGCGCCGATCAGCCAAACCCTCTTTCCGGACCAGTCTCGAAGCGGCGGATTCAGCGGTGAGAACCAACCTCGGCCGCGTGCGCCTTCAGCGGCAGTCATGAGCGCCGCGCCGGGCCGCCCCAAGCAAGCTCGCACCCCCTCCGGGGGCAGCGACGTACATGCAGTGACGAGCGTGGGGGCCTCGTTGAGCGCCGCGCCGGGCCGCCCCAAGCAGGCTCGCACCCCCTCCGGGGGCAGCGACGTACACGCAGTGACAAGCGTGGGGGCCTCATTAGCGTTTGACGAACGAGGCGGTCATTTCACCTA
>JBDTRV010000374.1:0-3635 GCA_039931475.1 Burkholderiales bacterium
CATGATCGACGGCTTTCGCTACGGCTTTTTTGGCGTCAGCGATGTGTCGCCGTGGATCAGCCTAGGCGTGGTGGGCACCGCGCTGCTGGCCGTTGGCGCCATTACGGTGAACCTGCTGCGCATCGGGTACAAGATCAGGAGTTGACATGACCGCGGAAGAACTCAAGACCATCATCGGCGCTGGCCTGCCGTGCGAGCACATCGAACTGGAAGGCGACGGGCGCCACTGGTTCGCGACCATCGTGTCGCCGGAGTTCGAGGGCAAGCGCGCGATTCAGCGGCATCAGCGTGTTTATGCGACGCTTGGAGAGCGCCTCAAAACCGACGAAGTACATGCGTTGTCGATCAAGGCCTTCACGCCGGCCGAATGGGCGACCCAGCCGGCTGAATAGGCAGCCAGATTCGATGGACAAGTTGTTGATACGTGGCGGCCGGTCGCTCGCCGGCGAAGTGTTGATCTCAGGCGCCAAGAACGCGGCGCTGCCCGAGCTGTGCGCCGCGCTGCTCACGGCCGAACCGGTCACCTTGACGAACGTGCCCCGTCTGCAGGACGTGACCACGATGCTCGCGCTGATCCGCAACATGGGGGTGGAAGTGACGCTCGGCGGCCAGCTCGGCGAGCACGGTGTGCGGATTGACGCTTCCTCGCTGCCAGAGCCGCAAGCGCCGTATGAGCTGGTCAAAACAATGCGCGCCTCGGTGCTCGCGCTCGGCCCGCTGCTGGCGCGCTTCGGCCGCGCGCGGGTGTCGCTGCCCGGCGGTTGCGCGATCGGCTCACGCCCGGTGGACCAGCACATCAAGGGCTTGCAGGCGATGGGCGCCCAGATCGATGTGGAGCATGGCTACATGGTCGCGCGCCTGGCCGAAGGCAGCTCGCGCCTTAAAGGCGCGCGCATCGCGACCGACATGATCACCGTCACCGGTACCGAGAACCTCATGATGGCGGCGACGTTGGCCAAGGGCGAAACCGTGATCGAAAACGCCGCGCAGGAGCCCGAGATCGTCGACCTCGCTGAAATGCTGATCGCGATGGGCGCCAGGATCGAAGGCCATGGCACGAGCCACATCCGCATCGAAGGCGTCGAAAAGCTGCACGGTTGCACCCATGACGTGGTGGCCGACCGGATCGAGGCCGGCACCTTCATGTGCGCCGCGGCCGCGGCCGGTGGCGACGTTGTGCTGCGCCATGCGCGCGCGGACCATATGCAGGCAGTGATCGAGAAGCTGCGCGATGCCGGAGCGCAGGTGGAGTCGGTGAATGGCGGCGTTCGCGTTCGGTCGAGTGGCCGGCTCAAGGCGCAGAGTTTTCGCACGACCGAATACCCTGGGTTCCCGACCGACATGCAGGCGCAGTTCATGGCCCTGAACTGCATTGCCGATGGAGCCGGCATGGTGACCGAAACCATTTTCGAGAACCGCTTCATGCACGTCAACGAACTGGTGCGGCTGGGAGCGCTGATCCAGATCGATGGCAACGTGGCGATGGTCGAAGGCGTCGAAAAGCTGTCGGGTGCCACCGTGATGGCGACCGATCTGCGCGCGTCGGCCAGCCTCGTGATCGCCGGCCTCGTCGCCGAAGGCGAAACGCGAGTCGACCGCATCTACCACCTCGATCGCGGCTACGACCGCATGGAAACCAAGCTGCAAGCCATCGGCGCTGATATCGAAAGAGTCGGATGATCACCTTAGCTTTGTCCAAAGGACGCATCTACGACGAGACCCTGCCGCTACTCGAAGCCGCGGGGATCGAGGTGCTCGAGAACCCGGAGCAATCGCGCAAGCTGATTCTGCCGACCAGCCACCCCGAATTGCGGGTGGTGATCGTGCGCGCGACCGATGTCCCGACCTACGTGGAATTCGGCGGCGCCGACCTGGGCGTGACCGGCAAGGACACGTTGATCGAGCACGGCGCAAGCTGGACCGGCGGCGCTGGTGGCGCGGGGCTGTATCAGCCGCTCGACCTGAACATCGCGAAGTGCCGGGTCAGCGTCGCGGTGCGCGCCGATTTCGACTACGCACGCGCGGTGCGGCAAGGCGCGCGACTCAAGGTGGCAACCAAGTACGTGCAGATCGCGCGCGAATTCTTCGCGGCCAAGGGCGTGCACGTGGACCTGATCAAGCTGTACGGCAGCATGGAACTGGCGCCGCTCACGGGGCTGGCCGATGCGATCGTCGACCTGGTGTCCACGGGCGGCACCTTGCGCGCGAACCATCTGGTCGAGGTCGAACGGATCATGGACATCAGCGCGCGGCTGGTGGTGAATCAGGCTGCGCTCAAGCTCAAGCAGCAGCCGATGCGCCGCATCATCGACTCGTTCGCGATCGCGGTTGGGCGACAGGCGGAAGTGACGGTACTATGAAGTTGATAGCTACTCCGCTCCGACTGGCGTGCGATGATGCCGATTTTGAGTCGCAATTCAAGGCCCGGCTGCACTGGTCGGCACAAACCGACGCCCAGGTCGAACAAACGGTGGCGGAGATCCTTGCCGACGTGCGCGCGCGCGGCGACGCAGCCTTGCTCGAATACACCCGCCGCTTCGACGGAATCGATGCCGCCAGCGCGGCCGAACTCGAACTCACCCAAGCCGACTTCAAGAGCGCCTTCGACTCATTGCCCGCGCGAGAGCGCGATGCCCTGCAAGCCGCCGCCGATCGCGTGCGCAGCTTTCACGAAGCGCAAAAAAGGGCCGGCGGCGATAGCTGGACCTGCCGCGACTCTCACGGCTCGGTCCTCGGCCAGAAGGTGACGCCGCTGGATCGGGTCGGCATTTATGTGCCCGGCGGCAAGGCGGCCTATCCGTCATCCGTGTTGATGAACGCGATTCCGGCGCAGGTGGCCGAGGTCGGCGAGATCATCATGGTGGTGCCGACGCCGGCGCTCGGCAGTGTGGCCGCCGGCGGTGGGCGGGCTGGCGCCAAGGCCTCCTCGAAAGGCGAGCGCAACCTGCTGGTGTTGGCGGCCGCCCATCTGGCTGGCGTCACGCGCGCCTTCACCATTGGCGGCGCGCAAGCGATCGGCGCGCTGGCGTACGGCACGCCAACGGTGCCAGCGGTCGACAAGATCACCGGCCCCGGCAACGCCTACGTGGCCGCCGCCAAGCGCCGCGTGTTCGGCACCGTCGGTATCGACATGATCGCCGGCCCGAGCGAAATCCTGGTGCTGGCCGACGGCACGACTCCCGCCGATTGGGTGGCGATGGATCTGTTCAGCCAGGCCGAGCACGACGAGCTGGCGCAGAGCATCCTGCTGTGCCCCGACGCCGCCTACATCGACCGAGTGCAGGCCGCGATCGATCGCTTGCTGCCCGAGATGCCGCGCGCCGAGATCATCGCCAAAAGCCTCTCCGGCCGCGGCGCGCTGATTTTGACGCGCAGCATGGAAGAAGCGTGCGCGCTCAGCAACCGGATCGCGCCCGAGCACCTCGAAGTCGCCAGCCGCGAGCCGCATCGCTGGGAGCCGCTTTTGAAGCACGCCGGCGCGATCTTTCTAGGCGCCTTCACGAGCGAGGCGCTCGGCGACTACTGCGCCGGCCCGAACCACGTGCTGCCCACCAGCGGCACCGCGCGCTTTTCGTCGCCGCTCGGGGTTTACGATTTTCAGAAGCGATCGAGCCTGATCGAAGTGAGCGAGGCCG
>JBDTRV010000375.1:0-3629 GCA_039931475.1 Burkholderiales bacterium
CGGACATCACCGCGTTCTGCGCGATCGAGTTTGCGCGCGGTTTGCTGAAATTCCGACCCGGCGAAGAAGGCATGGCCGCGCTGCAGGCTTGGCGCGACCGCATTGCCGATCGGGCGAGCGCTAACGTGATCTGATCGCGCCGGAGGCCGCGCCATGGGCCGTCCTCGGCGCCGCCGCGCTCACCCCAACGGAGCGTGCCGGGCGTCGGTTCGATCCACGGGTCTCCCGTGAGCGTGATATTGCGTGCAAAAACAGACGCTATCGCTCGTACAATGGTCGTTTTTAGCTACAAAAAACGTAGCAAACGGCCATTTGCGAGGCGCCGGTGCATTGGCGCCTCGCGCGCTGTCGGCCTCTAGTTCAGGTCACCAGTTCAAGCCACATCTTCTTGTGGGTTTCGAGCGCGGTTTCGTCGTTGGCGGCTTTGCGCTCGATGTGGTAGCTGCGATGCCACGCGCGCATTTCTTCCTCGCGAGCCGCGCTTGCGGTCGCCTGCGATGCCGGCTCGTGGCCGAGCAGGTCGACGCGGGGCTGCACCATCTGCGCGGTCATCGCTTCGATGCCCCGCAACAGCGCCGTCGGCTTTGCCGAGTCGTTGCCTGCCTGGTCGATGCGCGGCTCCACGAGTTGGCTCGCCAGTGCTTCGATGCCCATTGAAAGGGCGGTCGGACCCGCGCGCAAAGCGGCGGGGGTGGATTGGTTGAGTTTGACGTTTTTCATTTGATTTTTCCCTAATTCTTGATGTTGTTGAATGCCAGCGCCGCTGCTGTTGGCCTCGGCGCATTGGCCTGCCGAGGCCTACTGGTTCGGGTCTTGCAAAATTCGCTTGTGCAAGTCCCTGGGCCGCGGCGGCTGTGGCTCGGCCACGGTGATCGTGCGCACGCCGAGCCATTTCTCGCGCTGAACTTCCTTGAAGGCCTCGCTTCGCGTCTGGCGCGCCTTGTTCTGTTGTCGCAACTGGTTAGGCCGCTTCTCGCGCGCCTTCACCAGATTGAACAGATTGCTGAAAGTGCGCTCGATGCGCGCCAGACCGTTCGAGCCGGCCGATGCCGGGCCTTGCTGTTGGTCGGTGATGTTCACTTCAATTTCCTTTATGGTTCCCTGCTTGCGGTGGTGGGTCCGGCAAGCCTGTGAGACGTATATTAGGGTTTAACCTAATGTTGTTCAACTTTCTAATTCGTATCTGTCTCATTCACATTGAGAATATACTATTGACGGCGTGGAATAAATCATGCAAACGCAATCGGTGATCAATTTCCGCACACTTGACCTGAATTTGCTTCGGGTTTTCGACGAGGTGATGGCCGAACGCAGCCTGACCCGCGCGGCGCGCAACCTGTCGCTGACGCAGCCGGCCGTGAGCAATTCGCTGCGCCGGCTGCGCGAAACGCTGGGTGACGAACTGCTCACCCGCAGCGGCCAGGGCGTCGCGCCCACGCCACGTGCGCTTGCCCTTTGGCCCGCCGTGCGCGAGGCGTTGCGCCAGTTGCAGCGAACCTTGGTGCCGGGCGAGTTCGATCCGGCCGCCGCCCAGGTGGTGTTTACCTTGTCCATGGCGGACGCGACCGCCGCCATGCTGGTTCCGGGGTTGGCGCGCGAGTTGCAACGCGATGCCCCAGGCGTCTCGCTGCGGGTGCTGTCGCTCGCGACCCGCGACCCGCGCCCGCTGCTCGAAAGCGGCGAAGTGGACGTTGCGATTGGCCACTTCCCCGGGATGATCGCCGACCTCACGGCGCGCGCCCAGTCCGGCGAAGCGGTCCCATTCGAGCACCACCGCCTCTACGACAGTGACTACGTCTGCGTGATGAACGCCGACCACGAACTGGCGAGCGGGCCGCTGACCATCGACCGCTACACCGCCGCGCGTCATCTGCTGGTGAGCTTTTCCGGCCGCGCCTACGGCTTTATCGACGAAGCGCTGGCCGGCCTCGGGCGCGAGCGGCGCATCGTCATGACGGTGAATCAGTTTTTCACCGCAAGCCAGGTGGTCGCCCAGTCCGACCTGGTCACGATGCTGCCGCGCCACTTCGTGGCGCTGACCGGCATCGTCGATCGGCTGGTCTGGCGCGAGCTGCCCTTTGCCTCCGGCGCGGTACACATCGACTCGGTCTGGCACCGGGGCACCCACATGTCCGCGTCGCACCAATGGTTGCGCGCGCGGATCGAGCAAATCGCGAGGGCGGTGCACATCGAGCCGGGCGCGCATGAGGATGAACCACTCGCGCCATTGCCGCGAGTTACTTGAGCCAAGGCTACGCCTTCGTGGGGTGAGCTGGTTCGGCGCACTGCCAACTCAGGAAGCTGGCTGTTGCCGGATGCAACAATGGCCGCAACAGCCTCAGCACAGGAGACGCCATGGCCGCCACCCCGCCCCCGCCGATGGTCCAGCAAACCCCGTACAAGAACAAGGTGGTCAGCGCGCAGGATGCGGTCGCGCTGATCCACGACGGCGACACGATCGCGACCGGTGGCTTCGTCGGCATCGGCGTGGCCGAAGGCATTGCCATCGCGCTCGAACACCGCTTCGTGGAAACGCAATCGCCGCGCGGCCTGACACTGGTCTACGCGGCCGGCCAGGGCGACGGCAAGACGCGCGGCCTGAACCATCTTGCGCACGAAGGTCTGCTTAAGCGGGTGGTCGGCGGCCATTGGGCAATGACGCCGAAGATCCAGAAACTCGCGGTGGAGGGCAAGATCGAGGCGTACAACCTGCCGCAAGGCGTGATCACGCACCTGTACCGCGACATCGCGGCCGGCAAGCCCGGCACCTTGACCCACGTCGGTCTCGATACCTTCGTCGACCCGCGCCACGGCGGCGGCAAGGTCAACAGCGTCACCACCGAAGACCTGGTGCGCGTGCTGCAAATCGACGGGCAGGACTATCTCTTCTACAAGGCGTTCCCGATCCACGTCGGCATCATCCGCGCGACCACCGCCGACCTCGACGGCAACCTCACGATGGAGCGCGAGGCGCTCACCCTGGAAGCGCTCGCGATCGCGATGGCCGCGCGCAACAGCGGTGGCGTGGTGATCGCGCAGGTCGAGCGGATCGCCGAGCGCGGCTCGCTCCATCCGCGCCAGGTCAAGGTGCCGGGCGTGCTGGTCGATGCGGTGGTGGTGGCCGAAGACCCGGCGCACCACATGCAGACCTTCGGCACGCAGTTCAGCTCGGCCTACGCGGCCGAACTGCGCGCGCCGATCGACAGCGTTCCGCCGATGCCGCTGTCGCCGCGCAAGGTGATCGCGCGCCGCGCCGCGCTGGAATTGCGCTCTTTGCAGGTGGTGAACCTGGGCATCGGCATGCCCGAAGGCGTGGCCAACGTCGCGGCCGAGGAACGCATCATCGATCTGCTCACGTTGACGGCCGAGCCCGGCGTGATCGGCGGCATTCCGGCGGGGGGCCTCGATTTCGGCGCGGGCGTCAATCCGCAGGCGATCATCGACCAGCCCTATCAGTTCGATTTTTACGACGGCGGGGGCCTGGACATCTGCGTGCTCGGCCTCGCGCAAGCCGATGCGCGTGGCAACCTCAACGTGAGCCGCTTCGGGCCGCGCCTGGCCGGCTCGGGCGGCTTCATCAACATCAGCCAGAACACGAAAATCGTCGTGTTCGTCGGCACCTTCAGCGC
>JBDTRV010000376.1:0-3623 GCA_039931475.1 Burkholderiales bacterium
GTAGTAGCGGATGTTGGGGTGCGTCTTCCAGCGCTGCATTTCCTCGAAGGGCGAGAGCCACGGGTTGCTGTAGTCGAGGCCGGTGATGAAGCCCATGGAGACCAGGTTGCCCTCCATGTGATAGAGGAAACCGCCGCCGTAGGTGTCGCTTTGCATCGGCCAACCGGCGGTGTGCAGCACCAGGCCGGGTTGATGGCGCTTCGGGTCGATCTCCCACAGTTCCTTCACGCCGAGGCCGTAGGTCTGCGGATCGCGCCCTTCGTCGAGCTTGAACTTGGCGATGAGCTGCTTGGAGAGCTGCCCGCGCGAACCCTCCGCGAAGATCGTGTACTTGGCGTGCAGTTCCATGCCGAGTTGGAATTCGCCGGTGGGTTCGCCGTTCTTGCCGACGCCCATGTTGCCGGTGGCCACGCCCTTGACGCTGCCGTCCTCGTTGTAGAGCACTTCGGCCGCGGGAAAGCCGGGGAATATCTCGACGCCTTTTTCTTCCGCCTGGCTGCTGAGCCAGCGCGTGACGTTGGACAGGCTCACCACGTAGTTGCCATGATTCTGAAAGCACGCCGGCAGCAGGAAGTTGGGCGTTCTGAACGAGGACTTTTCGCCGAGGAAAACCATTGCGTCGTCGGTCACCGGCTGCGTCAAAGGTGCACCGAGTTCCTTCCAGTTCGGGATCAGCTCGGTCAGCGCGCGCGGGTCCATGATGGCGCCCGAGAGAATGTGCGCGCCGGGCTCCGAGCCTTTCTCGAGCACGACCACCGAAAGCTCCTTGCCGTACAGGTCAGAGAGCTGCTTCAGGCGGATCGCGCACGCCAGGCCGGCGGGGCCGCCGCCGACGACCACCACGTCGTACTCCATGGCCTCTCGGGGGCCGTGCTGGGCCAGGATTTCGTCTTTGGTCATGCTTGTCTCACTGCTATATTGGTTCTGCCTTACGGTCGAAATTCATTCTATGCCGAGCCTCGCGCGCGATGCGCTCGGGGTTCGAGCAGGCGGCTCGGCCGCTTGCGTTCGCCGCATTCTTTTAGGAGTTTTCCATGTCCTACAGCATCGACCTTTCCGGCCGGGTGGCCTTCATCACCGGCGCCTCGGGAGGCTTGGGCGCGCAGTTCGCGCGGACGTTGTCCAAAGCGGGCGCGGCGGTGGTGCTGGCCAGCCGCCGCATCGAGAAGCTCAAGAGCCTGCGCGCGGAACTGGAGGGGCAGGGCGGCGACGCGCACGTGGTGGAACTCGACGTAACCGACCGGGACTCGATTGCGTCCGCCGTCGCCCACGCTGAAACCGAGGTCGGCTCGATCGACATCCTCGTGAACAACTCCGGCGTCTCCACGACCCAGCGCCTTCAGGACGTGAGCGAGGAAGACTACGACTTCATCTTCGACACCAACACCAAGGGCGCGTTTTTCGTGGCGCAGGAAGTGGGCAAGCGCATGCTCGCGCGCGCCAACGGCTCGGCGCCCGGCACCTACACCGGGGGGCGCATCATCAACATCGCGTCGATGGCGGGTCTCAAGGTGCTGCCGCAGATCGGCGTGTACTGCATGAGCAAGTCGGCGGTGGTGCAGATGACCAAGGCGATGGCGCTCGAATGGGGCCGCTTCGGCATCAACGTGAACGCCATCTGCCCCGGCTATATTGACACCGAGATCAACCACCACCATTGGCAGACCGAGCAGGGCCAGAAGCTCATCAAGATGCTGCCAAGAAAGCGCGTGGGCAAGGCCGAAGATCTGGATGCGCTGGTGGTGCTGCTCTCGAGCAAGCAGAGCGATTTCATCAATGGGGCCGTCATTGCCGCCGACGACGGCTTCGCGGTCTGAGAGGGGTCACGCTGATGAAGTTCGAACTGCCCGAGCGCAAAACGCTCGTCCAAGAAATGACGTTCCCCATTCGTTGGGGCGACATGGATGCGATGGGCCATGTCAACAACGCGGTCTATTTCAAATACCTTGAATCCGCCCGCATCGATTGGCTGCGCAGCGTCGGGCGCGAACCCGACGCGAGCGGCGAGGGCATCGTGATCGCGAATGCCTTCTGCAATTTCTACCGTCAGCTCGAGTACCCGAACGAGGTGCTGCTCAAGACCTTCATCAGCGACCCGGGCCGCACCACCATCGAGAGCTGGGGCACGATGGAGTACGCGCGCGAACCCGGCATCATCCGCGCCGCGGGTGGGGCGACGATGATCTGGGTGGACTTTCCGAAGCAGAAAGCGGCCAATCTGCCGGACTGGCTGCGCAAGCTGGCTGAATAACGAAATATGTGAATAAAAACGGCCTTTACGCTCGTCGAATATGAATAGCCTGCTACCAAAATAATAGTAATCAAGACGGCATAGCACCTGGAAGCCAGGTCACGCATTCGGTTCGGCCGCAAGTTCGCCGAGGTGAGTGGGGCGGGGCAGGTTTTGAAGCGCATCAAATTCGGCACCGCGTTCGGCACCACCGTGCGCCAGTATCTGCCAGGGCCCGCCCTGCCCGACTACACGCACTTTGTCGATCGCCAGCGCATCGGCATTCTCAAAGCCCTGTCGGGCTTGCCCTTGCCGCCGATGCCCTTGAAGTAAAAGGGGGTAGAACTCGTGTTGTCTCCTCAAGTTGACTGATTCGAATCCCGCCGCGTGACAGGCCGTTCGCGCCGGGTGGTCCACATCCGGTCTACTACAGCTTGTCAGCGCGTGCGCGGCCGCATCAGTCCAGTTGAGCAGCGCGTTTAATTCCAATCGTTCGCGAGCACCTCGGCCATGAGCCGCACGCCCGGTTCGATGCGTTCCAACGCGATCGATGAATAGCCGATGCGCATCCGGTTGCAGGGCGCGCCGGTAGCCGGATGAAATACATCGCCGGGCTCGATCACGACGCCTTCTTGATACAGACGCATCGCGAGCCGGCGTGTGTCCAGCCCAGGCGGGCCGGTCACCCACAGGGCCGAGCCGCCCGACGCTTCCGCCGGATCGAGTTGCGGCGCATGTTCGGCCAGCGCCTCGCGCAAGCGCTGCGCGCGCTCACGATAGAAGGCGATTAACCGGCGCAGGTGGGCTTCGTGAAATCCATGCGCAATAAAGTTTGCCGCCGCGTGTTGGTTGTTTGAGGCCACGTGCCGCATCATGAGCCGACGCAGCGCGCGCAGCTCCCGTATCAGCTCCGCCGGCGCCACCACGAAGCCCAGTCGCAGGCCGTGCGCGAGCGTTTTCGACAGACTGCCCAGGTAGATCACGCGCTGCGCAGAGTCCAGGCTCTTGAGAGCCGGCGTCGGTTGCGCGGAAAAATTCAGTTCGCTCTCGTGATCGTCTTCGATGACGATGAAGTCGTTCCGATCGGCCCGTTCGAGCAGCGCGTGGCGGCGCTCGAGCGACAAGGTCACGGTGGTCGGGCACTGGTGGCTCGGTGTCACGAACACATAGTTGCAGCCTGACAGTTCCGGGCCGGGGACCAGACCGTGAGCGTCCACCTGCAGATCATGGATGCGTTGGGTGCGAAGCGCGAAGTTGTTGCGTGCATCGGGGTATCCCGGCGTCTCCATGCCCACGTTCGTCTCGGCGCCAATCAGCAGCTCGGACAGCAGAAACAATCCTTGCTGCGCGCCGCTGGTGATCAGGATCTGGTCGCGCTCGGCCCAGATGCCGC
>JBDTRV010000377.1:0-3613 GCA_039931475.1 Burkholderiales bacterium
CGTCAAATCCATGATCTTTTGATTGCGGCCCAGATCGGGAGCCGCGGCATGAAGATTTTTCTTGGCGGAGCAACGTTCGCACGAGGTATCGGCTACAAGCGCGTGGCAGCTTTGGCCGGCTTGATGGCTGGCCTCGGCATTCCCCAAACTGCAAGTGCGACGGCAATCCAGTGCGAACGGAATATTCGTGCGAGCGTTGTCGCCCTCGAGCAGGCGATCGTGCTGAATCGGTTTGGTGCCTTTAACCCCGCGGGTATGTTGTTCGCGCTGCAGCGCGACGTGGTGTTTTCGGGCCATGCCACGATTGCGGATGGCACCTCCGTCACCGATGCCAACCTGCCCGAGGCGCCCGGCTTCGTCAAACTGCGTTCCGGCAAGCGCCCGCGCCCGCTGGTGCTGCGCGCCAACGAAGGCGACTGCCTCGAAGTGCGCTTTCACAACCTGTTGATGCGCGGCGTGCCCGAGGAGCGAAGCGGCGGCCCCGAGTCGCACGCCGGGCGCGTGCCCGCGCACATGGAAGACCCGCCGGGCGTGCTCTATCCGCGCCCCGATGGCAAGAGCGGCCGCGAACTCGTGAATCCGCAGAAAATCAGCAACGACTTGCCGACCACGCGCGCCGCGGGCTTTCACGTCAATGGCCTGAACCCGGTGCCGATTGCGCCGTCGCAATGCCCGGTCGCGTCGGTAACGCGGCCTTGGCTGTGCGCGATGGACGGCGACAACGTCGGCCTGAACCTCGCCACCGTCAATCCCGCGACGCCCGAGCCGCTCAAGAGCCGTTTGCAAAAGCAGGGCGGCCAGGTCTATCCGGGCCAAAGCGCGGTCTACAAACTTTATGCGCTGCGCGAGGGCACCTACTTTGCGTTTTCCAGCGGTGCTGTCGTCGGTGGCGAGGGCGATGGCGGGCAGCTCGGCGCTGGCCTGTTTGCGGCCGTGAACGTGCAGCCGCGCGGCGCGAAGTGGTACCGATCCCAGGTGACGGAAGGCGATCTGCGCGCCGCCGCGCGGCCGGTCGCTGCCGCCCAGCATCCGTTCTCGAATCTTGACTACGACGGCGCACGCTATGCGAGCGGCCCGCGCCGCGGCACGCCGATCCTCGCGATGCTGGATCGTGGCGAGATCGTGCACTCGGACCTGAACGCGGTGGTCGCACTGATCGGCACGGACGAAGATCACAACGACACCACCGATCCAAGCCGCAAATGCACCGACTACGCCTTCGGCAATTCCTGCGGCAGGAGCTACCGCGAGTTCACCGTGATCATGCACGACGAAGTCAAGGCGGTGCAGGCGTTCGCGGAGCTGGAAGACGAATCGAACCCGCTGCACGCGATCCGCGACAACATGGGCATCAACTACGGCGTCGGCAGCATGGGCGCCATGGTGGTCGCGCGCAACCGCCGCGTGGGACCGACCAAGGATTGCCCGGAATGCAAGGCCGAGGAGTTCTTTCTGAGCTCGTGGGCCAATGGCGACCCGGCGCTGGTGCTGCGCTGGAGCGATGACGGCAAGAAGCCGGTCGGCGCGCTCTATCCGGACGATCCGTCCAACGTGCACCACTCGTACTTAAGCGACCCGGTGCGCTTTCGCAATATCCACGCCGGGCCGAAAGAGACTCACGTCTTTCACCTGCACGCGCACCAGTGGGTGCAGGACGTGAGCCAGCCGGGCTCGACCTACCTCGATTCGCAGACCATTTCGCCGGGCGCGACCTTCAGTTACGAGATCGAATTCGGCGGCTCCGGCAACCGCAATCTGACGCCCGGTGATTCGATCTTTCACTGCCACCTGTATCCGCATTTCGCGCAAGGCATGTGGGAACTCTGGCGCACGCACGACGCGTTCGAGGACGGTTCGGCCCAGCGTCGCCTGCCCGATGCCGAAGTCGCCAAGGGCACCGAAAACCCGGCGCTCGTGCCGATCCCAGGCACGGTGCTCGCGCTACTGCCGACCGAGACTTTTGCGGGCTATCCGTTCTACATCCCGGGCCAGGCCGGCCATCGACCGCCGCAGCCGCCGCTCGATTTCGACACGGTGGACGGAAAAGAAGTGAACGGTGGCCTGCCGCGCCACGTGCTGACCGGCTGGGAGAACAAGGGCAACTTCACGGTGCGCGCCTTGGCGAACCAGGACGTGCTGGAAGCGGCGCTGGCCAAAGGCGGCAAGGCCGCGAACACGATCGCGCGGCGCGTCTACAAGCAAAACCCGACTGCACTGACCGCGCTGGCCGAGGAGTGGAGCGAGATCGGTGGCATCCGCCTGCTGCCGCGCGAAGGCACACCCGAAGAGCGCGCCGCGATGGCGTTCCACGCGGGCGTGCTCGACACGCCCAAGGGCCAGGCGCAGCCGGATGTGCCGCCAACCCATCCGCGGTGGACACAGGAGAACAAGGGTTATGCGTCGGATCGCGCCGCGACGGTGGCAGGGCAGACCGCCGAGGCGAAGGCGCCGCTGTTCTTGGTTAACGGGCGCGCCCCGGTGCCGGGGGCGCCATACGCCGACCCATGCCCCGACCAATCGAAAGCGCCGCGCCGTGAATACAAGGCCAGCGTGATCCAGACCGAACTCACGGTGAACCGGCACGGCTGGTTCGACCCGCAGGCGCGCATCCTGACCCTGGAGCAGGACGTGAAGGACATCATCGACCCGAACACGCGCGTGCACCTGCCCGAGCCGTTGTTCTTTCGCGCCAATTCGGGCGACTGCCTGAACTTCATGCACAGCAATTTCCTGCCCAATGCGCTCGGGCTGGACGACTTCCAGATCTACATGCCGACCGACACCGTCGGCCAGCACATCCACCTCGTGAAGTTCGACGTGACCTCGTCCGACGGTTCCGGCAACGGCTGGAACTACGAGGACGGCACCTTTTCGCCCGAGGAAGTGCGCGAGCGCGTGCATGCCTACAACGCCGCCGCGAAGAAAAATGGCGCCGCGCCGCTCAAACTCAAGACCCACCCGCTGTTTTCCGCCGCGTGTGCGAGTGGCGACGCGAGTGCCGACGCGCGCTGCGAAGCGTTAAAGGAGCGCGGTGAATGTCCGCGCAATGCCGAGCAGATGCCGCTGGCCGAGTTGGTTGCAAAACATCCGTTCTGCGGCGCGCAGCGCACCACGCAGCGCTGGTACGCGGACCCGCTGCTCGATGCGAAGAACGGGCGCGACTACACGCTGCGCACCGTGTTCACGCACGACCATTTCAGCCCGAGTTCGCACCAGCAGCACGGCCTGTACGCGGCGCTGATCGTCGAGCCGTCGAACTCGGTCTGGCTCACGCTCGATTCAGCCGATCTGGACTGGAACAAGCTGTGCAGCCGTGATGAAGCCACCGCGCGGGCCGCGCGCGCCAAGGTGCTCGGCGGCGCCAATCTGTCGGACCGCTTTCACGCGGCTTGCCATGTGCGTGCAACGGTTGCCGCAGTGGGACCGGACGAGTTGCGCGAGCCCCTGATCCTGCGCGACGACGGCGGGCCGACCTCGAGCCGCGCCAACATCGTCTCGCCACTGTGCCTGCACGGCGCGCCCTACGCCGGATCGCGCAAGGATTCGAATCCGCTCGATCCGCGCAACCGCGAAGCCGGCAACGTCGACTGCGGCGATCCGGATCTGCGCACCC
>JBDTRV010000378.1:0-3607 GCA_039931475.1 Burkholderiales bacterium
CGCGCCGAGCAACTCGGCGTAGCGCAAGGCGATCGCAAGGCCGAGTCCGGCGCCCACCTTGAGCCCTGCCAGTCGCTGGCCGGCCGGCCCTCCCTGCACACCGCGCTGCATCATGCGCGCCACGTCCTGCGGCGCCATGCCGGGGCCGTTGTCGGTCACGGTGAGCCGCACGCCGCCCGGCGCGGCCGCTGACAGCGCGACCGTCACCGTCGGCTCGGCCGACGTCCCGTGGCGCAGCGCGTTGTCGATCAGGTTTGCGAGCAGGCCTTCGATCAACCCCGCATTGCCGCGCACCATGGCCGGGTCGTCGAGACCCTCGGCGCCAAGGTCCACGCCCTGCCCGATCGCACGCGGCATGAAGCGCAGTACCACGTCGCGCACCAACTCATCCAGGTGCACGTCGACCAGTTCGAGCCGGGCGCGCGCCTCTTCGCCGATCGACAACAGCAGCAACTGGTCGATCTGGTGGCTCGCGCGGGTTTCGCTCTTGGCGATGCCCAGCAGTTGTTCGCGCCAGACCGCCGGGTCGTCATGCGCCAGCGCGTATTCGGCCTGCGCGCGGATGCCGGCCAGCGGCGTGCGCAACTCGTGCGCGACGTTCCCGGAGAACTCGCGCTGCGCCCGCACGCTGGCCGCGACCCGCGCCAGCAGCGCGTTCAGCGCGGCGCCCAGCCGTTCGATCTCGCGCGTCGGCGCCGACACGACAAGCGGCGCCAGATCGTTCGCATCGCGCAGGTCCACCGCTTGATGCAACTTTGATAGCGGCGCCAGCTCGCGCCGGACCGTACGCTGCAGCCAAGCCGCCAGCAATGCCAGCAGCAAAGCCTGCGGCAGCATGGTGAACAGCAGCAGATTCTTGAGCAGGGCGGTGCGGCTGTTGGTGGTCTGCGCCATCACCACGTCGAACGGCGCGGGTTCAGGGCGCGACAGGCGCACCGCGCGCAGTTGCCGGCCCTGATAGACGATGTCGAAAAACCCGTTTTCGCGCCCAGCCGGCGGCGCTGGTGCGTGCAGGCCAGGGTGCCCCGCGACCAGTGAGCCGTCGGGGTACAGCACCGCGAAGAAGATCGATTCGGCCGAGTCGAACAGCACCGCACTGACTTCGCGCGGCGTGAGCATCAGATCGAGCCGAGGGTCCGGCCCAGACCCGCGCGGACGTACGTTGGCCGCGACCGACCAGGCGTCGTCCAGCAGCGCTCGGTCGAACGCCTGGCCGGCGTAGTGGTTGGCCACGCCCACCGTCACCGCTGTGCCCACGAGCCAGGTCGCTGTCAGCGGCAGCAGCACGTGGCTGAGCAGGCGGCTTGCAAGGCGCGGCCGCGGAACCGCGCTCACCAAAGGTTCCAGAACATCGCGGCGGCGCCGGACCAAGGCGGATGAGCCACGCCCTTCGGAGCAGGATTGACAAGAGCGAAGCGAGTGAAAAGCCGGGGGGCTAGCCGGACGCTGCCGGGCCGCTCCCAAAGCGGCCGAGCCACCCCCCTGGGGGGAGGATTTGCAGGAGCGAAGCGAGTGAAAAGCCGGGGGGCAGACCGGGCGCTGCCGGGCCGCTCCCAAAGCGGCCGAGCCACCCCCTTGGGGGGAGGAGTTACAGGAACGCAGCGAGGGAAAAGCCGGGGGGCAATAGTCATCCTTCCGCCTCCAGCATGTACCCGAGCCCGCGCAAGGTGCGGATTTCGGCGCCACTCGCAGCCAGCTTTTTTCTCAGCCGCGAGATGAACGCCTCCAGCGCGTTGTCGCCCAAAGCGTCGTCGAAGCTGGACAGTTTGTCGGACAAGGCGCGCTTGCTGACGACCCGGCCCGGCGGCGTCATCAGCTCCCACAACACCTCGAACTCGCGCGCCGGCAGCGGCAGATCGCTGCCGGCCAGTGACAGCCGGCGCGCCTTGCGATCCAGCACCAATTGGCCGACGGCGACCCGGTCTTCGGTGCCTAGGGCGCGCCGCACCAGAGCTCTCAAGCGCGCTTCGACCTCGACCAGATCGAACGGCTTGCCGAGATAGTCGTCGGCGCCCGCATCGAGCCCCGCGACCCGCTCCTCGGTGCGATTGCGCGCGGTAAGCACCAGCACCGGCGTGCGGTCGCCGCGGGAGCGGGCGGCGCGCAGCACCGACAAGCCATTGCCCGGCGCCGCACCCGCGTGCGCTCGCTCGGCGCTTTCGGGCAGGTTCAGGTCTAGCAGCACCGCGTCGAAATGCTGCACGCTCCACAAGTGATGCGCCTGCTGCACCGTGCCGGCGACATCGACGCGGTGGCCGGCTTCGCTCAGCGAAGCAAGCATGACTCCGCGCAGCACCGCATCGTCTTCGACCAGAAGAATCCTCATGACGGGTCGATTGTGGGACAAATGTCACATCGGGAGTTGGGCGTTTCGGTTGCTTTGAGACGTTCGCGTTCCGAGGTCAGCCTTCGGTCAGGCAGGCTGCGCGATAACCTCGAAGATGAACGTCAGAACGACCTATCCGATGTCGCCGCTTGCGGTCGCGCTGGTCGGCGCGCTGCTCACGGTCGCCCTCGCCGGCAACTCATTTGCACAACCGTCCCGGACCTCGGCGCACAAGCCGGCGCCAACCCCTGCCGCCGCCGCCGCAAGTCAGCCCGCCGCGCCGCCGGCTGCCACCGCACCCAGGCCAGCCAGCGGTCAGCCGATCGCACTGGCCGATGCGCTCGCTGCGGCGCGCGACAACCTTGACGTGTCGATCGCCCGCCGCGCGTTGAGCGCCGCCCGGGCCGACGTGCTGGCGGCCGATCGCGCGCCGTTTCCGGTGCTGTCGGGCAAGGTTTCTAGTATCGACCTGCAAAACGGCGTCGGCGCCGGCAATGCGATCACGCGAAAGCGCATCGACAAGGGCGTGGGCGTCGACTGGACCTGGGAGCGCGGCAACAAGCGCGAGTTGCGCACTCGCGCCGCCCAGCGCGGTGCGACGGCCGCGACCGCCGATGTGGACGACGTTCAGCTTCAGCAGTTGCTCAGGGCGATCGGCGCCTATTACGACCTGGTGTCGGCGCAGGAGCGGATCGAGCAACTGGCCGAAGTCGAGCTCAGCTCATCGCTAATCGCGACCAGCGCCGGGCGCCGCGTGAAGGCCGGCGATCTCGGCCGGCAGGACGCGCTGCGCACCGAGATCGACGCACAGCGCGTGCGCGCCGACCAGAGCGCCGCACTGCTGGAACGCCAGCGCGCATCGCTGGTGCTCGCGCAACTGATCGGCCGCATGAGCAACCCCGAGGAGTTGCGTGCGACGAGCGATTGGCCGCCGCTGTCGGCCGCGCCGGCGCTTTCCGATCCGGCCGTGAGCGGCCAGCTCGTGGCGCTGGTCGATTCGCGACCGGAGGTGCGCGCGGCGATGGCACGGATCGAGGCAGCCCGGGCTCAGGTCGATCTGGCCGAATCGCAGAAGAAGGCCGACGTGACCTGGGGCGTCTCGGTCGACCACTACCCCGGCACTTCGACCCGGCTGGTCGAGTTGCGCGCGTCGATCCCGCTGCAGTTCGGCTACCGCTACGAAGGCGAGATCGTCCGTGGGGTGGCGCTGCAGGGACAGGCCGAGGATGCGCTGGAGAAGGTGCGGCGCGAGACCTATGCCGACCTGCTGCAACTGCAAAA
>JBDTRV010000379.1:0-3605 GCA_039931475.1 Burkholderiales bacterium
CGGTCGGCCAGACCCTGGCACGCGGCGTGCCGTGGAAGAGCGGCGTGAACATGTACGGCGGCGCGGTCGACAGCGCCTGGCTGCGCAACTTCATGGCCGAACGCGGCATCACCGACTACGGCGCGCCCGAGTTCAACCCGCAGCAGTGGAAGCGCGACGGCACCGCGCTGGCGGCACTGCGGTCGCACTATGACGCCGGCGCGCGCTTCGTCAGCCCCTACTACTTTTCGTTAATCCCGGACCGGTTCAAGAAGGAGATCGCCGCCAACGGGGTCAACAACATGGAGCTCGGCCCCGACAACCCGCGCGACGGCTCGAACCGCTTTTACAGCGCAATCATCGAGTTCGCGCGCCAGTGACGGCGTGGGCGTGACTGGACCGATCCCGTCTACGATTGCGGACGCGGTAGACAGCGTGGTGGCAAACGCGCGACGCGGAACCAATGCGCGCCGGTCGAAACGGCGCAATCCTGATACCGCTATTTCCCCGTGACCGCCTGATCGACCTTCGCCTCGGCCTTGCCGTCGGAGTAGCGCCCATAGCTTTGCAGACGATCGTGGCGCCGCTTGAGCAAGTCATCAGGCGCCAGATCGGCCACTTGCCTCAGCGCCTCGGTGAGCGCGCGTTTCAATGAAGCGGCCATTTGCTTGTGGTCCCGGTGCGCGCCGCCGAGCGGTTCGCTCACGATCTTGTCGACCAGCCCCAAACCTTTGAGCCGCTGCGCCGTGATGCCCAAGGCTTCGGCCGCATCCTGCGCCTTGTCCGATGTTTTCCACAAAATCGACGCGCAGCCTTCGGGGCTGATGACGGAATAGATGGCGTACTGCAGCATCAGCACCTGATCGCCCACCGACAACGCCAGCGCGCCGCCCGAGCCGCCTTCGCCGATGATGGTCGTGATGATTGGCACTTCGAGCTGCGCCATCTCGAAGATGTTGCGGCCGATGGCCTCGGACTGGCAGCGCTCCTCGGCGTCGATGCCCGGATAGGCGCCCGGTGTGTCGACGAAGGTGAACACCGGCAAGCCGAATTTCTCGGCCGTTTTCATCAATCGCAGCGCCTTGCGATAGCCTTCGGGCTTGGTCATGCCGAAGTTGCGGAGCGCCCGCTCGCGCACGTCGCGCCCTTTTTGATGGCCGAGCACCATGCAGGGCGTGCCGTTGAAGCGCGCGAGGCCGCCGACGATGCTCAGGTCGTCGGCGAAATGCCGGTCGCCGTGCATCTCGGTGAAGTCGGTGAACAGCTCGCGCAGGTAGTCGAGCGTGTAGGGCCGCTCCGTATGGCGTGCGACCTTCGTGATCTGCCAGGCCGACAGGTCGCTGTAGATGTCCTTGGTCAATTGCTGGCTCTTCTTGGCCAACTGGTCCAGCTCGGCGGAAAGGTCGACCGCCGGCTCGCTCTTGACGTTGCGCAGCTCTTCTATCTTGGCATCGAGCTCGGCGATTGGCTGCTCGAAATCGAGGTAGGTCTTTTTGGTGCCGCGCTTCGTGCGGTATTTTTTGCGCGGGGTTTTTCAGCGCGGTTTGTACGCGCGGGGCGAGTCGCGCCCGGCTATTTGGATTCGCCCAGGCTCAAGCAGGTGGCGCAGGCGCGAGCGATCGCCAAATATACCAAGTCGCCACGCTGCAAAAGGGCGCCCAGGCCGCGCCCACCTCGCGCGCATCGCTGCGGCTCACGGACTCGCCGGAGAAATAGTTCTTGCTGATGCCGGTGATCAGGCCCGCATCGTCGAGTGGTAGCACGTTCGGCCGCAGCATGTGAAAGATAAGGAACATGTCGGCCGTCCAGCGGCCGATGCCGCGGATCGCGACCAGTTCTGCCGCGATCGATTCATCGTCCATCTCCGACCAGTCGGCGGTGTGCACCGCGCCCGAGTGGAACTTCAGCGCGAGATCGACCAAATATTCCACCTTGCGCGCCGACAGGCCAGCCTGACGCATGTCGTCGATCTTGAGCTTGAGCACGTTGGCCGGCGTGATGCGGCGCGGCAGCTTCTCGAAGCGCTCCCACACCGTCTGCGCGGCCTTGACCGAAATCTGCTGGCCGACGATGCTGCGCGCCAGCGTGGTGAAGGCGTCGCCGCGCGGCGTGAGGAATGCGCCGTCGAACTGCGGGATCAGGCGCTTCATGACGCGATCCTTGATTTGCAAGTGGTCGCATGCACCCTCCCAATAGTGCGGCGGAACGACCTGCACGGCCGGCTTCACGCGCGGAGCACGAGCGCGCTCCGCCACTACTGTTTTTGTAGCAGTCAAAGCCCGCCCCATGAGCGCGGATGGCCAAAAAAGGTCGAAATTCCGATCAAGACACAGCCTCCCAGGTCGTGCCGATCGGCGAATCCTTCAGCGCAATGCCCTGCTCGCCCAACTCGCGCCGGATCCGATCGGCCTCGGCGAAGTCGCGCTCGGCCTCGGCCGCGCCACGCTCGGCGATCAGCGCTTCGATCTTCGCTGGATCGAGCGCGGCCCGCGCCCGCAGGAACTTCTGGGGATCGGCCCGCAGCAGCCCGAGCACGCCGCCCAATGCGCGCAGCAACGCGCCGTCGCGCACCGACCCGGAGCGATTGACCGAGCCGGCCAACTCGAACAACACCGCCACCGCTTCCGGCGTTCCGAAGTCCTCGTCCATCGCGGCCTTGAAGCGCGCGGCCGTCGGCTCGGCCCAGTCGATCGAAACCGGTTCTTGTGCCGGTGACGTAACGACGGTAGCGACGCTGGCCAGCGCGGTGTACAACCGCCGCAAAGCCGCGCGCGCATCGTCCAGGTGCACGTCGCTGTAGTTGAGCGGACTGCGGTAGTGCGTGCGCACGATGAAAAAGCGCAAGACTTCAGCGTCGTACCGCTCGAGCACGGCGCGGATGGTGAAGAAGTTGCCCAGGCTCTTGGACATCTTCTCGTTGTCCACGTTGACGAAGCCGTTGTGCATCCAGAAGTTGGCAAGCGGCTTGCCGTTGGCACCCTCGCTCTGCGCGATTTCGTTTTCGTGGTGCGGGAACTGAAGATCCGCGCCGCCGCCGTGGATGTCCACCGTCTCGCCCAGAATCGCCTTGCACATGGCAGAGCATTCGATGTGCCAGCCGGGCCGGCCGAGGCCGTAATCACTTTGCCATTTCGCGTCGGCCGGCTCGCTCTCCTTGGCCGACTTCCACAGCACGAAGTCGAGTGGGTCGTGCTTGCCACCCTCCACCGCCACCCGCTCGCCCGCATGAAGCTCGTCGATCGACTTGCCCGAGAGCTTCCCGTAGCCGGCAAAGCGCCGCACCGAGAAGTTTACGTCGCCGCTTTCGCCAACGTAGGCCAGCTCCTTTTCGCGAAGGGCGCCGATCATCGAAAGCATCTGCGGCACGTGGTCGGTGGCACGCGGGTCGTGGGTTGGCCGCTCGATGAACAGCGAATCGGCGTCGCGGTACATCTCGGCGATCATGCGCTCGGTCAGTGCCTTGATCGGCTCGTTGTTTTCGAGCGCACGGCGAATGATCTTGTCGTCGATGTCGGTGATGTTGCGCACGTAGTCGACCGCGAAGTCGGACGCTTTCAGCCAGCGCTGCACCACGTCGAACGCGACCATCGAGCGCGCATGGCCGATGTGGCACAGGTCATACACCG
>JBDTRV010000380.1:0-3604 GCA_039931475.1 Burkholderiales bacterium
CCTGCCCTGCCAGCATCTTGATCCAGGCGTACTGCAGCCGGTTCGTGTCCTGGAATTCGTCGATCAGGATGTGGCGAAAGCGGCGCTGGTAGTGCGCGCGGATCGCGTCGTTGTCTCGCAGCAATTCATAGCTGCGCAGCATCAGTTCGGCGAAGTCGACCACGCCTTCGCGCTGGCATTGATCTTCATAGAGTTGATACAGCTCGACCTTCTTGCGGCCATCGGCATCGTGCGTCTCCACCATGTTCGGGCGCAAGCCCTCTTCCTTGCAACCGGCGATGAACCATTGCAACTGCTTGGGCGGATAGCGTTCGGCATCGACGCTGAACTCCTTGCACAGCCGCTTGACGGCGGAAAGTTGATCCTGCGTGTCCAGAATCTGAAAGCTCTGGGGCAGGCCCGCGAGCTGGTGGTGTGCGCGGAGGAACCGGTTGCACAGGCCGTGGAAGGTGCCGATCCACATGCCGCGCACGTTGATCGGCAGCATGGCTGACAGGCGCGTGAGCATTTCCTTGGCGGCCTTGTTGGTGAACGTCACCGCCAGAATGCCGCCGGGCGAGACTTGGCCAGTCGAAAGCAGCCACGCGATGCGCGTTGTCAGCACCCGGGTCTTGCCCGAACCGGCACCGGCAAGGATCAGCGCATGCGCCGCGGGCAAGGTGACGGCGGCGCGCTGCTCCGGGTTGAGTTGGAGAAGCAGGGGATGTGCGGGGGCGGCATCGGCCAAGCGATCCGTTGCGATTTCGGCGACCATTCGGGCATTGTAGGAACACGGTTCTCGCCAGAAGGGTTCACACGTCATGAAGCGCAGTCAATTGAATGTCGATCGACCCGAGGCCGTCAGGGATGGCTGGCAGCGCTGCGAACAGGTGCGCGCGTCGCGACCGGTCGCGCCAACTGTGATCACGGCGGGCCCACCGTCACTCAACGCGGACCTGCGCCGCGCGCGAAGAACACCTGTTGCGCCAACCCTTCCCACGGCGGGCGCGCCGTCGCGCCGATCTCGTGATCTCGGAACGAGAAATCGAGGCGCGGCACTGCTGCTGTCATTTGCCTGCAGCGCGGCGATGGCGGCGGAGCCGGCCTCGTCCTGCTCGAGCGACGGCCAGATCGCGCCCACGGCCCTGCTCGAGCGCTTCATCAATGCTGATTGCGCCGACTGCTGGAGCGACGAGCCGCCCGCGCCGGCCGCCGGCGCGGTGGCGCTCGACTGGATCGCGCCGGGACCGCAGGGAGACGACGGCGCGCTATCGGCCGCGGCGCGGCGCGGCGCGCTGCAGCGGCTGCAAGCAATTGGCCGGCCATTGCCGGATCGAATGCTGGATCTCGGGAGCACGCTGAGGCCAGTGCCCACCGGCAGCTTGCCTGCAGCGCCGATCGGCGACGCGTCCGCCCGGCCTGCAAGCGAAGGCCGCAGCGCGCCCGAGCTGCCGAGCCAGACAAACCGCAGCGCGCCCGAGCTGCGGGTCGCACACGGCCTGCCCGTGGGCAACTACATCGGCACCTCGATCGAACTCAAAGGCGCCGCGCCGGGACGCTGGCGCGTGTGGCTGGTGTTGGTCGAAACATTGCCGCCGGGGCTGGAGGGCTCCCCGGTCGAGCGCAATCTGGTGCGCAACAGCCTGCAATTCGAATGGGTGGTGCCCGCCCATGCGGATCCGAAGCAGACGTTCAAGGAACTACGGCCGATGCAGATACCAGCCGGCGCGCAACCGGAACGGCTCAACCTGGTTGGCTGGATCGAGGACGCGAATGGACCCGCTGCCACGGTCGGCGCGATCGCGCGGTCGCGCTGCTTACCGTAAGCCGGGTCAGAGCTTGGCGCTCACGAAGTCGGTCAGCGAACCGACTGTCTCGAAAGTGGCGCCGTCGATGTCGTCGTCTTCAACCGTGATGCCGAAGCGGGTTTCCAGCTCGGTGATGAGCGTGACGACGGCCATCGAGTCGAGTTCAGGAATCGCGCCTAGCAGATGGGTGTTGCGATCGAACTTTACGGTGCGGCCCTTGAGGCTCAACACTTCATCGACGACTTTCAAAACTTCTTTTTGCACGTCCATTTTTGGACCTTCCCTCGCGCGGTGGCGTATTGTGGTTAACCTTCGATTTTAAGTTGCCGCCGCGACCCGAGCCGTTGTTGCGGCCGGGCAAATTCACACGCAAGGCTGTTCGCTCATGGAAATCTTCGACTACGAAAACGTCTTGCTGCTCCCGCGCAAGTGCCGCGTGCAAAGCCGCGCCGAATGCGACCCCGGCATCGAACTGGGCGGCCGGCGCTTTCGGCTGCCAGTGGTGCCGGCCAACATGAAAACCGTGGTCGATGAATCGATCTGCGCCTGGCTCGCGCAGCACGGCTACTTCTACGTGATGCACCGGTTCGACCTGGACAACGTCGCTTTCGTGCGCGGCATGAAAGAGCGTGGCGCGTTCGCGTCGATCTCGGTCGGCGTCAAGCAGCCCGATCGGGACACGGTCGACCGGCTCGCCGCCGAAAAACTCGTACCCGAATACGTAACGATCGACATCGCGCACGGCCACGCCGACAGCGTCAAGGAAATGATCGGCTACCTGAAACAGAGGTTGCCCGACACCTTCGTGATCGCCGGCAACGTCGGCACGCCGGAAGCCGTGATCGACCTGGAAAACTGGGGCGCGGACGCGACCAAGGTCGGCATCGGCCCGGGCAAGGTCTGCATCACGCGGCTGAAGACCGGTTTCGGCACCGGGGGCTGGCAACTGTCGGCGCTCAAGTGGTGCGCGCGGGTAGCGACCAAACCGATCATTGCCGACGGCGGCATTCGGGACCATGGCGACATCGCCAAGAGCGTGCGCTTCGGCGCCGCAATGGTAATGGTCGGCTCGCTCTTCGCGGGGCTGGAAGAGTCACCCGGCCGCACCGTCGAGGTCGACGGCGTGCTGTTCAAGGAGTACTTTGGCAGCGCCTCGGACTACAACAAAGGCGAATACCGGCACGTGGAAGGCAAGCGCATCCTGGAGCCGGTGCGCGGCAAGCTGGCCGATGCGCTGATCGAGATGGAGCAGGACGTGCAGAGTTCGATCAGCTATGCGGGCGGCAAGAGTTTGCTGGACATCCGCAAGGTCAACTACGTCATTCTGGGCGGGGACAACGCGGGGGAGCACTTACTGATGTGAACTGCATTCCGCTGGCGTCAGTCAGTCATCTAGCCGCATGAACGGCGTTCAAACAGTTCAGGGTGTGTGCCTGCACGCATAAAACCACAGTACTTGTGTGCAATTTTTTGTCGCTGCCGCTGCGGAGACCGAGTCTATTTCCCCACTGGCGGTGAATTGTCGTGTCACTGCGCAACGGCCGGCTCAACCGTCTGCCTCTGGCCGGCTACCGGCCGCCCGATTGCGCTCTCGCATCTCGGCCAGTTTTTCCCCGATCTTGATCTCCAGCCCGCGCGCCACCGGCCGATAGAACCCCGGATCGTCCATCCCATCCGGCAGATAGCGCTCACCGGCCGCGAAGCCGCCCTCCTCTTCGTGCGCATAGCGATAGCCGCGGCCGTAGTCGAGCTGCTTCATCAATTTGGTCGGCGCATTGCGCAGGTGCAGCGGCACCGGGCGGGTGCTGTCCTGCTTC
>JBDTRV010000381.1:0-3602 GCA_039931475.1 Burkholderiales bacterium
CCGCTCCGCGCAACTCTTCGGACGCGGGATTCTGGCCAGCGGCAGCGGCAGCGGCTGACACGATTTCGGCTTTGGTGATTTCCATGGATGAACCTTTGTGAATTTCTCTGACGAAATACCTTCGGTGCCCCTTCACAAGCCCTCGTGAGGCTGCGTCGGGACTTGAGGCCCTCGGACATGAGTGGGCGTTTACCCACCGGACCAGGACCCGTTTGCCTTCGGACTGAAGCAACTCATTATCGCATTGCGCGCCTTGCTCGCGCCGGCCCACGCGACAAAAATCGCCACGGATCGACTCGTGGCCAATGCCATAATTCGCCCCAAAAGCGAGCGGCGCGCCTCTAAATGAGGCAAACCACCGACACGAGATTCTTTTCAGCGCGGCCCACGAGCCGACTCCATTTGGCAACCGATCGAGAACTTTCCGACTTTCTGAAAAGCGTCGAGAAACGTGCGTTCAAACGCTCGCTCTATCACGTGCGCAACGAGGAATCGGCGCTCGATATCGTGCAAGACAGCATGATGAAATTGGCCGAGCACTACGGCGACAAGCCGGTGGGCGAATTGCCGATGCTGTTCCAGCGCATCCTGTCCAATTGCACGCTCGATTGGTTTCGCCGCCAGAAGACGCGCAATGCGCTGTTCTCGAACATGAGCGACTTCGAGTCCGCCAGCGACGACGGCGACTTCAACCTGCTCGAAACGCTCGCCGTGCACGACAACACGCCGGAAACTGAGAGCGCACAAACTGTTACGGAGCGCGCACAAACCTTCAAGCAGATCGAGCTCGAGATACAACAGTTACCACTGCGTCAACGCGAAGCTTTCGTTCTGCGTTACTGGGAGGAGATGGACGTGGCGGAGACGGCGGCAATGATGGGCTGCACCGAAGGAAGCGTGAAGACGCACTGTTCGCGCGCAGTGCACTCACTCGCGAAGACGCTGCAGGCCAAGGGAATTCGACTATGAACGAGCACACACAGGAATACTTAAGGGCCGAGGCGCGGTTGGATGCGATCGGTTTTGCGCTGGTCGCGCGGCTGGAAGGCGGGATGCGCGATTTTCCGCACGATATTTCTGAGCGGCTGAAGGTCGCGCGGTTGCGAGCAGTCGAGCGGCGCAAGCTAACAGTGCGCCAGATGGCGCCGGCAGTCGTGCGCTCAGGCACTACGGCGGCGCTGACTTCGGGCGACGACGATGGCGGCGTCTGGCGGCGCTGGGTGGCGGTAGTGCCGCTGCTAGCGCTGGCGGCCGGGTTGCTGGCGATCAGCATTGTCCAAAGCGACAACCGGGTAAACGAACTGGCCGAGATCGATGCCGCGCTGCTGACCGACGATCTTCCGCCGGCGGCGTACGCAGATCCCGGCTTCGTTCAATTCGTCAAGTGGTCGCGCGACCACGGCCAGTAGCTGTGACGCCAACGGTGTGATATGGCTTTGTTCTGGCCGAGGATACGACGCGATCCGGCGCGGCGACGGGCTGCGGGGCTTATCACGATAGTGGCCGCCGCGCTTGTGGGGCTGCCGATGCTATTGGGTTCCATGCCGTCCGCGCTGGCTCAGGACGACATCGTGGTGGCTCAAGCGCCCGCCGCTACTCAACGCCCTCCCGCTGTCCGTGCCGCGATTCGCGCCACCAAGCCGCTGTGGAATGAGCTCTCCGCGGCCCAGCATCAGGCGCTGGCGCCGCTGGCTGACCATTGGAACCAGTTGAGCGAAACCCAAAAGCGCAAGTGGATTGTGATGTCCAGGAATTACAGCGAATTGCCGCTTTCCGAACAAGTTCTGCTGCATGGCCGCATGGACGCATGGGTTGCGCTGAGCCCGCAGCAGCGCCGGGCCGCGCGCACCAACTTCGCCGAAACGAAGCGCATGAGCGCCGACGAAAAGCAGGAAAAATGGGAGGCGTATCAGGCTCTCAGTCCTGACGACCGACGTAAGTTCACCGATACGGCAACGCGACCTGCGCGCGGTGCCGCCGGCGCGATCACGCCGGTTCCCCGGAAAAAGCTCGCCAATATCGCGGCCGAGCCATCCCAACCGTCGCGGCTGCGGATTGCGCAGCCCGGCCAGATTGACCCGCGCACGCTGCTGCCGCAACCCGGCGCGACCTCGACTTTGTTGCCGAGGCAAAATAGCCGCTAAGCCTCGCCTGACGACCGGCCGGCGCGCTCGCATTGCGAGGCGGATGCGTTTTGATTCCTGCCCGTTCGATGCGGCCGGCCTTCGCATCCAGGTTGCCGCTTCTCTGCTTTTGGTTCTTCCTTGACCGCCCTTTCGATTTCCGAACCCCCATTTTCTGAGTTCGTCGCACCCGGCCTCCCGCGCCGCATGGCATGCTGGCTCTACGAGGGCGTACTGCTGTTCGGCGTTGTCTTCATTGCCGGCTATTTGTTCAGCACGTTGAGTCAAACGCGCAACGCGCTGGACAACCGCCATCTGCTGCAGATTTTCCTGTTCATCGTGTTCGGCATCTACTTCACATGGTTCTGGGCCAAAGGTGGCCAGACGCTGGCGATGAAGACCTGGAACGTCCGCGTGGTTGATCGCCGCGGCCAACCGCTTTCGCAATTTCGCGCGCTGGCACGGTATTTTCTGAGCTGGCTCTGGTTCTTGCCGCCGCTGGTGGCGGTGGCGCTGTTTCAGCTCCCGTCGCCTGAATCGGCAGTGATCGTCGTCGGTTGGATCTGCGTGTGGGCGCTGCTCAGCCGCTTTCACCCGTTGGGTCAGTTCTGGCACGACGCGCTGGCAGGCACGCGCCTGGTCAGCACGTCGTCACCGCCAAAATAGTGCCGCTTCGTGCCTGGCGGTGCGGGGAGATCGGGTTTTGCAGTGAAAATCGTGCAATGCCGATTTCCTCTCTTCCCCACGTGGCGCCTCCGGCCGATCCACTGAAGCGCAGAACAGGTTTTGACCGAATCGCATCGGCCACGAGAAATTCAATTGCCGGGTTGCGAGGGGCCTGGAGCGAGACGGCGTTTCGGCAGGAATCGATCGGCGCGATGGTGCTGCTGCCCGCTGCGTGGTTCGTCGGCCGCGGCTGGGTCGAGACGGCCCTGCTCGCGGGCTCCGTGCTGCTGGTGTTGATCGTCGAGTTGCTGAATACCGCGGTCGAAGCCGCGATCGATCGGATCGGCCCCGAATGGCATGCACTTTCAAAACAAGCAAAAGACGCCGGCAGCGCGGCCGTGATGCTGAGTCTGCTGGTGTGCGCGGGCATCTGGTGCGCCGCCCTGCTCCAGCGCTTTCACGCATGAAGCCCGCGTTTTCAATCTGCGTGTACTGCGGCTCTCGTCCCGGCAACGACCCTGCGTTTGCCGCCACCGCGCGTGACGTCGGGCACTGGATCGGCGAGCACCACGGGCAACTTGTCTACGGCGGCGGCAACAACGGCCTGATGGGCATCGTCGCCGACGCCGCGCTCGAGGCCGGGGCCAGCGTGGTCGGCGTGATCCCCGAGGCGCTGGTGGAACTTGAGCACGCGCATCGCGGCTTGACCGAGTTGCTCGTGGTCGAGAACATGCACGAGCGCAAACGCATCATGGCCGAGCGATCCGGCGCGTTTCTGGCGTTGCCGGGTGGCATCGGCACGATGGAGGAATT
>JBDTRV010000382.1:0-3601 GCA_039931475.1 Burkholderiales bacterium
CCAGCTACACGCTCGAAGCCGGGCGCGATTGCCCGGCCCTGTCGCTGTACGTCACCATCGACGAAGCGACGCTCGAATTCAAGGCGCACGAAACTCGCATCGAGCGGGTGCCGATCGCGGCCAACTTGCGGCACGACAAGCTCGACGAGCTGGTCACCGAAGAGTGGCTTGAAAACCTTGAAAACCTTGAAAATATTGATGAAAATTCCACTCTCCGCTCGCCGGCTGGTCATTTTCAGCTATCTTTTTTATATCGCCTGGCCAAACATCTGAAAGCGGCCCGCGAGCAGGTGCGCGGCAAGCCGGAAACCTTCAATCGGCCGGACTACAACTTCAAACTCGTCGACGTGCAGGGAGATGAGCCGGATGGAAGCGAGCAGGTGAACATCACCACACGCAGGCGCGGCTCGCCGCTCGATCTGATCGTGGCCGAGGCGATGATCGTTGCCAACAGCACCTGGGGCCAGTGGCTGGCCGAGCACGGCGTGCCGGGCATCTACCGCAGCCAGGGCAGTTTGGCGCCCGGCGTCAAGGTGCGCATGGGCACCAAGGCGCTGCCGCATGCGGGCATCGGCGTGGCTAGTTATGCCTGGAGCACCTCGCCGCTGCGCCGCTATGTCGATCTGGTGAACCAGTGGCAGATCATTGCCTGCGCCCGCCACGGCAAAACCGCCGCGCTGGCCGCGCCGTTCAAGCCCAAGGATGCGGAGCTGTTCTCGGTGATCTCGGCGTTCGATGCGGCCTATGCCAGCTACAACGGCTTCCAGTCGCAGATGGAACGCTTCTGGACGCTCAAATACATCGAGCAACACGGCATCACCGAAATTGAAGCGACCGCCCTGCGCGAAGGGCTGGTACGCGCCGACACCTTGCCGCTGGTGCTGCCCGTGCTCGGGGCGCAGGATTTGCCGCGTTCCGCCCGCGTGCGCGTGAAGCTGGGCGCGATCGACTACATCACGCTCGACATTGCCGGCACGGTGGTCGAACGCCTCGACAGCGCACCGGAAGGCGCCGCGGCGAGCGAAGACGATTCGGGCGAAGATCAGGAACCGGCTGCCGGCCCGATCTCGATCGCGGTCGACCTTGGCGACGCCGAACCGGCGCCTGCCGCCACGCCATGAGCGCAGCGCCGGGCACGCTTCCGAAGCAAGCTCGCGCCCCCCTGGGGCTGAGGGCTGAGGCTCCAAGCCTGTCTGCGCAGGCTTGGACAGCCCGAAGAGGTGCTGGCTCCGGCAGAACTGCGGCCGGCACGGCCAGCGAAATAGTGACGAGCGTGGGGGCCACGCCATGAGCGCCACGCTTTTGAGGCGGCCAGCTCGCGCGCCCGCCAAGGGCAAGGCGAAGCGTGCCGCGTCGAAGGCGGCGCCCAAGCTTGCAAAAAAAAGCTGGCGCAACGCGAGCGCGCTGCAGATCGCGCTGTTCGCGTCGTTCGCGGTGCATGCGGCGCTGCTCACCCTGCGCTTCGCGGCGCCGGCGGCGTTCGACCGGATCTTCCAGGAGTCGCCGCTGGAAGTGATTCTGGTCAACACGCGCAGCCAGGAAAAACCGGAGAAGGCGCGCGCGATTGCCCAAACCTCGCTCGCCGGCGGCGGTACCGCGCTGCAAGGGCGCGCCACCTCGCCACTGCCGCCCGCACTGCGCGAGGCCGACGGCGACAGCGCCGATGACATGGAGCGCAAGCTCGAACAGATGCGCGAGCAGCAAACGGTGTTGCTGGCGCAAATCAGGCAACAGGTGGCGCAACTGCCGCTGCCCGACCCGGAGCGGCAGGCCGACACGCCCGACAAGATCGCGCAGGAAGAGCAGCGCCGCCGCCTCGTCAAGCAACTGGCCGAGATCGAGCGCCGCATCAACGAAGAGAACGCGCGGCCGAAGCGCCGCTACGTGAGCCCGGCCACTCGCGAAGCGGTGTATGCGGTCTACTACGACGCCTTCCGGCGCAAGATCGAGGAGAAAGGCACGCTCAATTTTCCAGTGGTGAACGGCAAGAAGCTCTACGGCGAGCTGACGATGATCGTCACCATCGACCACGCCGGCCAGGTGCTCGCGACCCAGATCGCGCAAAGCTCGGGCAACGCCGCACTCGATCGGCGCGCTGAGGCGATCGCGCGCGCCGCCGCGCCGCATGGAAACTTCGACACCGAAATGCGCGCCAAGGCCGATCAGATCGTGGTCGAGTCGCGCTTTCGCTTCACCCGCGATTCGACCCTCGACGCCCGGCCGA
Organism: Burkholderiales bacterium; assembly: GCA_039931475.1. Taxonomy (GTDB): domain Bacteria; phylum Pseudomonadota; class Gammaproteobacteria; order Burkholderiales; family Burkholderiaceae_C; genus JBBPYC01. The sequence continues at coordinate 2,225 of JBDTRV010000382.1, forward strand.
TGGCGCCGGTGGGAGCGGTCGCGCCGGCGGCGCTCGCCCAGAGCCCGAGCCAGTAACCCGGAGCAACCAATGGGCTCGATGGATTCGACAGACCGCTATTGCGTGATGGGCCAGCCGGTCGAGCACAGCAAATCGCCGTGGATTCACGCGCGCTTCGCCGAGCTCACGGGGCAGCGGCTGCGCTACGAAAAACGGCCGGTGCCGCAGGATGGTTTCGCGGCCGCTGTGCGCGAGTTTCAGGGCGTCGGCGGGCGCGGCTGCAACGTCACGGTGCCGTTCAAGTTCGAGGCGGCGGCGCTGGCAACCGAAGCCAGCGAGCGTGCGCTGCTCGCGCAGGCCGGCAACACATTGAGCTTCGGGGCAGGCGGCGCCATCCGCATCGACAACACCGATGGCATCGGCCTGGTGCGCGACATCGAGCACAACGCCGGCATCGCGTTGGCAGGCCGCGACCTGCTGCTGCTCGGCGCCGGCGGTGCCGCGGCCGGCGTGCTCGGGCCGCTGCTGGAGGCGCGGCCGCGCGGCATCACCCTGGTCAACCGGACCCGATCGCGCGCCGACGCACTGGCCAAGAGGCATCAGGCATTGGCGGCCGACTGCGGTGTCGAGCTGCGGGTGTCGGACGCGCTCGCGCCGCAGCCGGCTTACGACGTGGTCATCAACGCCACGGCAAGCAGCCTGGCCGGCGCGGCGGTGCCAGTAGCGGCCGATGCGCTCAAGGCCGGGGCGCTCGCCTGCGACCTGATGTACGGCCCGGCGGCGCAAGGCTTTCTGGACTGGGCGCGCGAACACGGCGCGGTGCCGCGCGACGGGCTTGGCATGCTGGTCGAGCAGGCGGCCGAGTCGTTCGCGATCTGGCGCGGCGTGCGGCCGCCGTCGGCGCAAGTGCTGGCGGAGTTGTGCGCGCTGGTGGGGGGCTGAAGTCCATGGCGGGCGGGGCGTGAGCCGGTTCAAACCGTTCTGGCGCTGGGTCGGCTGGCTGATCGTTGCGGGCGTGGCGCTGCAGTTGTTCTTTCTCGCGCGGGTCGCGCTGATGGTCTGGATCGATCCGCAATCGACCGCGTTTCAGCGCTCCGAGTTCTGGCAGATCGCAAGCAGCCCGGCGCCGCTGCGTTGGCGTCAGACCTGGCAGCCGTATGAGCGAATCTCCGATGCGCTGAAACGCGCGGTGGTCGCGTCGGAAGACGACAGTTTTCTCTATCACGACGGCGTGGAGTGGGACGCGATCGAAAAAGCCTGGCAAAAGAACGCCCAGCAACAAGAGGGCAACAGCGACCAGCAACGCGCCCAACGCAAAGGGCGGCCGGCCAAGATCTACGGCGGCTCCACCATCACGCAGCAGTTGGCCAAGAACCTGCTGCTGTCGGGAGAGCGCAG
>JBDTRV010000383.1:0-3594 GCA_039931475.1 Burkholderiales bacterium
CGATTTCGTCGTTCAAGCGCTTCATGGGCCGGGGCCTGGCCGATGTCGAGGCGCGTGGCCAATCGCCGCACCAGTTCGTCGATGCGCCGGGCATGGTGCGGCTTCAAACCGTGCAGGGCGAAAAATCACCGGTCGAACTCAGCGCCGAAATTCTTGCGACGTTGCGCCAGCGCGCCGAAGATACGTTCGACGAAGAGCTGCACGGCGCCGTGATCACCGTGCCGGCCTATTTCGACGAAGCCCAGCGCCAAGCCACCAAGGACGCCGCGAAGCTCGCCGGCATCGAGGTGCTGCGCCTCATCAATGAGCCGACCGCCGCCGCAATCGCTTATGGCCTCGACAACGCGAGCGAGGGCGTTTATGCGGTGTTCGACCTCGGCGGTGGCACCTTCGACGTTTCGATCCTGCGGCTGACGCAGGGCGTGTTCGAAGTGATCGCCACGCGCGGTGATTCAGCCCTCGGCGGTGACGACTACGACCAGGCGCTGGCCGACTGGGTGCTCGCTCAGACCGGCGTGGAACTCAAGGACGCGCACGACCGCGCCGCGATGCAGATCGCCGCCCGCGCCTGCAAGGAAGCGTTGACGAGCAACGAACATGCTATGTTTAATGTAGCTAAAAACGACCTACACACTGGCGCAAACGTGCATTTTGACGTCAAAAAATCCGACTTTGAAGCCGCCACCGCGCACCTGACCGACCGCACCCTCGACGCCATGCGCAAGGCGCTGCGCGACGCCGGTTTGGCCAAGGGTGAGATCAAAGGCGTGGTGATGGTCGGCGGCGCGACCCGCATGCCAGTGGTGCGCCGCGCGGTTGCGGAATTTTTCGGCCGCGAGCCGCTGGTCGACCTGAACCCGGACGAAGTCGTCGCCCTCGGCGCGGCGGTGCAGGCGAACCAGTTGGCCGGCAACAATCCGGACGGGGAATTGCTGCTGCTCGACGTGATCCCGCTGTCGCTCGGCATCGAGACCATGGGCGGGCTGGTCGAGCGCATCGTGCCGCGCAACCAGACCATTCCAACGGCGATGGCGCAAGACTTCACCACCTATGTCGATGGCCAGACGGCGCTGGCGCTGCACGTGGTGCAGGGCGAACGCGATCTTGTGGCCGACTGCCGCAGCCTGGCGCGCTTCGAGCTGCGCGGCATCCCGCCGATGGCCGCCGGCGCGGCGCGCATTCGCGTGACGTTTACCGTCGATGCCGATGGCCTACTCAACGTGGGCGCGCGCGAACAGGTCAGCGGCGTGGAAGCGCAAATCGACGTGAAGCCCTCCTACGGCCTGTCCGACGACCAGATCGCCGACATGCTGCAAGCCAGCTTCTCCACCGCCGAGGCCGACGTGCAAGCGCGGGCGCTTGCCGAAGCGCGGGTCGACGCGGACCGGTTGCTTCTCGCGACCCAAAGCGCGCTCGATGCCGACGCGCGGTTGATTGACGCCAGCGAGCAGCGGGCCATTGCCGATCTCATGGCCGCGTTGCGCACCATTGCCGCTGGCAGCACCGATCCCCAATCGATCGAAGATGCGATCGACGGGCTGGCCAAAGGCACCGAGAATTTCGCCGCCGAACGCATGAACAACAGCATCCAGAAGGCGCTGTCGGGCAAGCGGGTCGACGCGCTTTAACGCGATCCAATACCCATGCCCGTCATCAAAGTCCTGCCGCACGCCGAGTATTGCCCCGAAGGCGCCGAAGTGACCGCGCCCGCCGGCACGTCGATCTGCGAGGCGCTGCTCGACAACCACATCAACATCGAGCACGCCTGCGAGATGAGCCGCGCCTGCACCACCTGTCATGTGGTGGTGCGCAAGGGTTTTGACTCGCTCGGCGAGCCGGAAGAGGAAGAGGAAGACCTGCTCGACCGGGCCTGGGGCCTGGAGCCGCAATCGCGCTTGTCATGCCAGGCGATCCTCGCGCAACAGGACGTGACGGTCGAAATACCGAAGTACTCGATCAACCACGCGAAAGAGAAGCACTGAACGGGCCGGCCGCTCAACCGAGCGACGAGTAACCCCCGTCCACCGGGATCGCGGTGCCGGTCACGAAGTCCGAGGTGCTGCTTGCAAGGAATACCGCGATGCCCGCCAGGTCGGCCGGCGTGCCCCAACGGCCGGCCGGCGTGCGCGCCAATACCCGCTCGTGCAGCCCGCCTACCTGATCGCGCGCCTTTTGCGTGAGTTCGGTGTCGATCCAGCCCGGCAACACCGCATTGGCCTGGATGTTGTGTGCCGCGCCCGCAACAGCGAGCGAGCGCGTCAACTGCACGATGCCGCCCTTGCTCGCGCCATAGGCCGGCGCGAAGCTCGCACCGAAGATTGACATCATCGAGCCGATATTGATGATCTTGCCGCCGCCCGCGGCCAGCAGGTGCGGCCAGGCGGCGCGTGCGCAAAGGAATGCGCTCGTGAGGTTGGTTGCGATCACCGCGTTCCAGTCGGCCAGCGGCAACTCCTGAACCGGCTTGCGGATGTTGATGCCCGCGTTGTTGACGAGGATGTCGAGCCGGCCGTGGCGCTCGAGTGCCTGCGCAAACAGCGTCGCGACCGCGCTCTCTTGCGTCACGTCCGCCTGCAGCGCATCGGCCTTCCAGCCTTTGCCGCGCAGGCCATCGGCAGCCTGCTGGGACTTTTCCATGTTGCGGCCGACGATCACGACCCGCGCGCCGGCTTCGGCCAACCCCGCCGCCATACCCAGGCCAATGCCGCCGTTGCCGCCGGTGACCAACGCGACTTTTCCTGCAAGACTGAACATGGTGGCTCTCCATTGAACGAACGGTGCTCCAGCATAATCCCCGTCATGCGCCAGATCGTCCTCGACACCGAAACCACCGGCCTCTCGGCTGAAAACGGCGACCGCATCATCGAGATCGGTTGCGTCGAGTTGCTGCACCGAAAGTTGAGCGGCAACAACAAGCACTTCTATCTGAACCCGGGCCGCGACAGCCATGAAGACGCGCTCAAGGTGCACGGCATCAGCAACGAATTCCTGCGCGACAAGCCTGCGTTCAGCACGGTGGCGGACGAACTGCTCGACTACCTCGCCGGCGCCGAGATCATCATCCACAACGCCGCATTTGACGTCGGCTTTTTGAACAAGGAGCTGGAACTCGCGGGCAAGCCGCGGCTAGATGGCTGCGTCGGCTGCGTGACCGACACGCTCGCGATGGCCAAGGATCTGTACCCCGGCAAGCGCAACTCGCTCGATGCGCTGTGCGACCGGCTCGGCGTCGATAATTCCAGCCGCACCTTGCACGGCGCATTGCTCGACGCGGAACTGCTGGCCGATGTCTACATCAACCTCACGCGCGGACAAGATGCGCTGCTGATCGACCTGGAACCGGAAGGCGACGCGCTCGCCGGTGTGGTGCGGGTCGACCTCAGGACGTTCGCCCTGCCGGTCCCGCGCGCGAGCGACGAGGAAATCGCCGCGCATGAAGCAATCCTCGTGCAGCTTGACAAAACCAGCATCGACAAGACCGTGTGGCGGACGGCCGAGCCCGCTGCGCTATAATTTTCGGTTCACCTGAATGGCTCATATTCAGGGCGGTTAGCTCAGCGGTAGAGCACTGCCTTCACACGGCAGGGGTCACAT
>JBDTRV010000384.1:0-3587 GCA_039931475.1 Burkholderiales bacterium
CGAGCCAGCACGACGACGACGTGGTCGACGCCGAGGTCAAGGAAGTCAAGAAGGGCTGATGGCCCAAGCGTCATGCCAGGGCGCCCTGCCCCTGCATGACGACGCGCCGCGCCGGTGATCGCATCCACGATCGCCCGCGCGGCGTTTGCACGAAAAGAATCGAACGCGAAAAAGTCCTGAAACATGCCAACGGTAAAAAACGACTACTACGACGTGCTCGGCGTCCCGAAGAACGCGAGCGACGACGAACTGCGCAAGGCCTATCGCAAGCTCGCGATGAAGCACCACCCGGACCGCAACCACGGCGACACCAGCAAGGTTTCCGAAGAGAAGTTCAAGGAAGCCAAGGAAGCCTACGAGATGCTGTCGGACCCGCAAAAGCGCGCGGCCTACGACCAGTTCGGCCATGCCGGCGTGGACCCGAACATGCGCGGCGGGCCGGGCGCGGAAGGGTTCGGCGGCTTCGCCGAAGCGTTCGGCGACATCTTCGGCGACATGTTCGGCCAGCAGCGCGCGGGTGGACGCCCAGGCGGCCGCCAGGTGTTTCGCGGCGCCGACCTGAGTTACGCGATGGAAGTCACGCTCGAAGAAGCAGCCGACGGAAAAGACGCGCAAATTCGCATCCCCACCTGGGAAGCGTGCGACACCTGCAAGGGTTCCGGCGCGAAGGCCGGCACCCAGGCCAAGACCTGCACCACCTGCCAGGGTGCGGGCGCGGTTCAGATGCGCCAGGGTTTCTTCAGCGTGCAGCAGACCTGCCCAACCTGTCGCGGCAGCGGCAAGATTATTCCCGAGCCATGCCTGACCTGTCGCGGCCAGGGAAAAGTCAAGAAGCAGAAGACGCTCGAAGTGCACATCCCGGCCGGCATCGACGACGGCATGCGGATTCGCAGCGTCGGAAACGGCGAGCCGGGCAGCAACGGGGGGCCGCCAGGCGACCTGTACATCGAAATCCGGATCAAGAAGCACGAGGTGTTCGAGCGCGAGGGCGACGACCTGCATTGCGAGGTGCCGATCAGTTTCGCCACGGCCGCGCTGGGTGGCGAGATCGACGTGCCGACACTCGCCGGCAAGGCCGCCATCGACATTCCGGAAGGCACGCAGGCCGGCAAACAGTTCCGGCTGCGTGGCAAGGGCGTGAAAGGCGTGCGCGCCAGTCAGCACGGCGACCTGTATTGCCACATCTCGATCGAAACGCCGGTCAAGCTGACCGAGCACCAGCGCAAGCTCTTGAAGGAGTTCGACGAGTCGCTCAAGAAAGGCGGCGCCAAGCACTCGCCGAACGGCGATAGCTGGAAAGAGAAGTTGAGGAAGAGTTTTTTCGGGGAGTAGTGCGGCCTCGGCGTCCTTACGCTGCGCTGCCACCGCACCAATCCGCCTTGGCCGCTCTCCGCTCGGTCTTGTGCGGGGCCGCTCGAGTTTCCGCTCGGGGAAGGCCGGTTCGGCCGATGCGAGGCCGATCGGTCACTTTGACGGCCGCTTCGGCGCGACCAACTCAATCCGCTGCCGTGCGGTTTCCGCTTCGCCAGTTCGGCCGGCGGCCTCGGCCCGGCGAGCTTGCACCAACAGCCAGGCCAGCAACGGGCGGCGCCAGCCTTGGGCCGAGGCGGTGTCGACGGCGAGGTTCACCACGTCGTCCCCGGCGCGATTAGCCTTGAACAGCACACCGGCGGCGACCAACCGGGACAGCGGATCGTCGATTGCGCGCACCAGCCCAGCGTAGCGCTGAGCCCCGGCAGCGGCGCCGCCGGCGTCGGACAACAGCGCTGTGGCGACCTCGCGCTGGGTCTTAGGCAGTGACGAAACCTGCTCGCGGGAAAAATTGCCCGCCAGATAGTCGGCATACGCGGTTTCCGGACCTGCCGCCAACGCATCGCGCAATGCCTCGAAGCCGGTGCAAGGCTCGGCCACGAGGCTGGCGACCCGGGTCGCGCAGCGCAGCAGCTCGATGCGGGCCACCACGTCCGGCAGCCCAGTGCGCGCGGTCTGCTCGCGCGCCCGCTCGACCTCGACCTGTTCGATGCGCGTGTCGCCGACCAGCCACGCATCGACGAAGCGCTCGGACGCGCTGCTCGCATTGCTCTTCCAGTCGGGCGGTTCGGGGCCGATGGCGCACGCGGCCATCAGCGCCGAAATGGCGAGGGATGCCGACCGCTTTGTCCAGTTCGGGCAGGTCATGGCAGGCGAATGTTCTTCGGGTCACTCTTGAACGGCAGGCGCCGGTTCACATCCGTCACGAGCTGCTCGATTTTTCTCAGACTGCTTTCGACCTCGCCGCGCAGCGCGCCCAGGTCGGTCGTCGCTTCGCGCGTGTTGGCGGCGATGCCTTGCGCTTCCTTGAGCACGAGGTCCACGCGCTTGAGACTTGCCTGCGCGGTGGCCAGGGTGCGTTCAAGTTGCTGCGCGGTGTCACGCGCCTCCTTGGCCAGACCGCTCTTGCCAAAAACCTGCGTGCTGGCCTTGGCCATCAGAGCGTCGACCGTTGCCAGCAACCTGCTCGTCTGATCGAGCAATTCCGCCACTTGGCCGGCCTTGTCTTCACCGCCGAGCAGCGCGCCGACGGCGCCGCCGGGCTCGTTGAACTTGTCGGTCAGTGTGCGCACATTCGCAAGCGTCGCCCCAAGCGGCGAGTTGGGGCCGGTCGCATCCTTCAGGTTTTCGACCAATTCGCGTACCGCGATCACGACCCGCGGCAACTCGGCCAGTGCATCGCCGCGCAACAGCATCCGCACCGAGTCGGCCGCCAGCGGCGGATCGTCCAGAATGCCGCTGAACGCACGGATCTTCGTGCCACCGACGAGCGCGCGCTCCAGGGTGAACACGCTCGATATGCGCAGCCAGCGCGCACTATCCCGCTCCACGTCGACCACGATCCGCACGGTGGCGTCCGGCGCCAGTTCGATCTTGCCGACCCGCCCGATCGGAAAGCCCGAGAACGTAAGGTCCATGCCCGTCACCACGCCCTCGGAGTTGTCGGTGGTCAAAATCAGCTTTTGCGTTTCGGTGAAAACGCCACGCGCATAAAGCAAATAGAGAATCGAGCCGCCAATCAAGATCGCGGCGGCAATCAGCAGCAGCGCCGCCTTGAACTCGAGATTCCTGATGGGCGCCGGTGGCGAATCGCTTGGCTCGGCCATCAGGTGTAGTTGCCGGCCAGCGACGCAGCTTCAATCAGCAGGATCATCAACGTCATGCGCACCAGGTTCTGCAGCGCCAAGTCGGTGGCCGACTGACCGCTCGGGCGTTCGATGGCCGCGGCGGCCATCGGAATCAGCGACACCGCAAAGCTGAATCCGAGCGTCTTGAGGACGAAGATCAGCGCCACCGCCGGCTCGAAGATCTGGCCGATGACTCTCGTGAACGGCTCGAACGCCCACGGCGTGGCCCCATAAGTCATGAAGTAGCTCAGGATCATCGCGACCAGCCCAGAAAGCGCCGCCAGCGCCGGCAGCGCGAACACGCCGGCCAACGTGCGCGGGAGCACTTCGCGCGCCAGCGGCTCGATGCCTTCAACGCGCAACGAAGCGAAGTCGCCGCGAGCCCGCATCGCGGCGACTTCGGCGCCGGCCGGCAACGTGATCTCGACC